>JBDTNA010000367.1:0-3669 GCA_039933985.1 Gemmatimonadales bacterium
GGTCCGAGGCCGGTGATCTCGTACAGCACCTGCTCGATGATGTCTTCGCGATCGGCGACAGTAAGCGGCGTCGACTCTTCGCGAAGCAGCTCGATGACGACAGCGCGAATCTCGGAGTTGAGGAGTCTCTCATCCGGAATCTGCTCGAGAGCTTCGAGATCGAGGCGCTCGATAAGCTTCCTGTGCAGATCGATCTTCACCTGATCGATCGGACTTATCGGATCGACCTCGATGCGGCGCCCGTACATACCTGACGTCGGGGTCACCGCTGGGGAGCGGCTGACTGGCGTCTGGCGCGCAGGAGTAGTGGTTGTCGGCCGTGCGTCCGCGCCACCTTCCGAGTCGGTTTTGACGACCGGCGTCGTCGCACCATTGGCGCGTCGGGTCAGGCGATCCCTAAGAGACATTTCTCACTCCCTTGTCTGATCCAAACAACTTGCGGAAGCGCGAGCTGCCGCCTGGGTCTTCCACCCTCGGGTAACCGCCCGAGCTGGTGGCGCCGGACAATTTTTTTGCCAGGTCACTATAACTACGAGCGAGCTTCGATCCCGGTTCTTCGATAGCGATCGGCACGCCCCTGGTCAGCGATGCAGCAGAGAGCCGGTAGTCGTTGGGCAGCTTCCAGTAAATAGACGACTGCAGCAGGTCCTCGGCATCCTTCACCGGCAGGACGTCGCCCGACTGGAATCTGTTGACGACCACGCAGAGCTTCGAATCGTCGTATCCAAGCCTACGGCAAACGGCCAGCGACCGCTGGGTGCTTCGCAATGCGGGCACCGTCAGCTGAGTCACCATGATGATTCTATTCGCCGCATCCAGAGCCGTGAGCGTTGCTTCGCTCAAGTGATGATCGCAGTCAACGACAGTAACAGCGAAATGGGCGCGCAAAAGATTGAGAATCGAGTTCACCGCAGCCGAGTCGAACAGCTCTTCGTCCTCGGGGCTGTCACCGGTGGGCAGGGCCCACACGCCGCCCGGGCATGGCGTCAGAACCGAGTTGAGCAGCTCGGCGTCCACCTGACTTCCCTTGGCAATGAGATGACTCAGATCGTAGGCCGGCTTGAGATTGAGAAACACTCTGACATCGCCACCCGTGACCACGAGATCGACAAGCGCGACTCGCGAGTTGGGACGATGTGATCCGAAAGCCTGCGCCAGGTTCACCGCAATGCTCGTGCTCCCAAGCCCGCCTTTGCCGCTATGGACGGCGACGAGCTCGCCACGCTGTGATTCATTGCGCATGCGGCGCATAAGCCGCTCGACAGATCCGGCGAGCTCCTCGGCTTTCGGCGGGGCAACGAGGAATTCGTGCACGCCGGCGCGCATCGCGCGCACGATGAGATCCGGCTCCGCGGACATTGCCGTCGCGATCACCGATGAGTTCGGGTCCTTTCTGATCTCACGCTCGAGTGCGATGAGCTCGCTTGGGGAAATTCCATCGATGGGAATCACCACGAGATCGAAATGTTCTTCCCGCATCTGCTCTATCGCTGACTCTCTGTCTGCGGCCTGAGTGTTTTTCGAGAATCCGAAGCGTGCGAGTACACTCGCTACGGCCTCGGGGGACCCTGCGGCGTTGGCCGCGATCAGGGCGCGTCTTTGATTCACGTGAAGCTCAGCGAATGATCGGAGAAGGTGGTCGTTTCGATGCGTCGTCGAGACGCTTCTTGATTGCGTCGCGAGCGGGAAGCGCAGTGTCAGGCAGCAGACGCAGCACATCCTGCGGACGCGGATCGAGCGGGTCGATGACAACGGGTGTTACGACAATAAGGAGCTCACTATCCTTGTTAGTCCAGCTGGTGCTGGAGAACAACGCACCGATAATCGGAAGGTCTTTCAGCAGTGGAATTCCACGTCTGATTTCTTCGCGTTCGTTGTTGAAAAGTCCGGAGATGATCATGCTCTGGTCACGCCGGACGTCGACGGTCGTTTCCACGCGTCTCGTGCGAAACGCGGGAATACGAAATCCTGAAATCACGATTCCGTTTACAAAGTCGAGGCTGGAGACTTCCGGGCGCACGTACAGCTTGACGAGACTGTCATTGAGAATCTCGGCAGCGAACTTGAGCCGAACTCCAAATTCCTTGTACTGAACCGTGACCTGATTCTGCCCGCCGGTGGTCGACGGCTGGAGTATCGGAATTGGAAGCTCGCCGCCCGCGAGGAACGTTGCCGTGTCCTTGTTACCCGCAAGAATATTGGGCTCGGCCAGAGTCTTCGCGTTTCCCGTGGTCTCCTCCAGATCGAGCAACGCCAGCAGGTTTTTCGTCCCGAAGTCCGTAAGGACCGTCATGAAGCCGGCGTCGGATGGCAGAGTGATCCTGCCATTGTTGTCGAAGGTGTTGTCGGTATTGAACGTGCCCGTTCCTACGCGCGGACCCTTGTTCCTATAGAGTCCGGACAAACCGAGGTCTCGCGAAAAGTCCCTTCGGACCTCGGCAATCTTGATGTAGAGGGCAATCTGCGAGCGGTCGGAAGGCGAGTGGACCGATACGCGATAGTGCAGGCGACTTCCATTGGCGAGCCAGAAAATCGCGTCAGTCTCACCGGCGCCTTTCGCGTTGATCACGAGCTCGCGAGCCCCGACAACCACTACGTCCGCGACTTCGGGATTTGCGATGGAAACCTTGGTGATTCCAACAGCTGTCGTCAGTGGATAAGACCGCCCAACCGGGAGATCTACGCGGATGATCGGGCCAGCCTGCGCACCTGCCGCAACGGGCATCGCGATGAAGAGGGCGATACCGGCGAACAGTGACAGCTGACGGATCCTGGCAAGAACTTTCAGACGAACCTCCACGAAAGAATGCGCGATCTAGGCGACGCGCGGACGAATTGAGCGGTCAGCGCTTTCCAGCTGTGTCGAACTTCTGCTTCTCAGCTTTGCCGGCGCGGTACACGTTGACGACGGCCGAGTCGGGTGGGGGTGGCGGTGGTGGCGGTCTGACTACCGGGGCCTGAGGAGCAACGGGACGATAGATGATTCGCGTACGGGCTGCCGGCTGCTGCGGTGCGGCAGGAACGATGCTGCTCGTTCCCTTCAGCGACTTCAGCACATCGGTCGAATTCGCGCCCAGTGTGCGCACGCTGTCCGGGTCACCATATCCGCGCAGCACGAGCTGAATGGCACCGGTGTTCATCGCGATCGCGAGCCGCTCGGATTCCTCAGGAGTTACTGCCAGCGTGACCGTCGTGGCGTTGATCGGTTTGCCCTGATTGTCGCGCTGCACCTCAGTTCCCACGGAAAGCACGAGCATGTTCGACATGAACAGCTTGGCGACCTGTCGGTCGGAGGTGTTGTCCTCCCTGATCGTTACGAGAACATCGACTCGGCTATTCGGCTGCAACAGTCCGCTTATACCAGCAACGTCGTTGATTCGCACGGCCATCGCGCGCTGGCCCGGCGGGATCTTCAGCTCGAGACCGGGACCGCTGCCCACCGGAGCAAGCCGGCCGGGAACGATCGCTTCTCCCTGGAACACGGCAATTCGCGTAACCCGCCCGGCGACCGAGTCCATGCTCGAGTAGGCGCCCATGGGTGCGGTCTGAACTGGCCACTGCACAGTGGTCAGCGCAATGCGATCGATGGGCATTCCCTCAGGAATGTCCCGGCCCGCGACTACCACCGGGCGCATGGCAACCCCGCCGCCCTTGCTGTTTGCCGCGAGG
>JBDTNA010000368.1:0-3650 GCA_039933985.1 Gemmatimonadales bacterium
CTTGTGCCAATCTCGATGCCGGCATTCACAAGAGTAAGGACGACGAAGAATGCGTTGGCTCCCAGTTGCTTCAACCCGCCCGCCAACGCTTTGGAAAGCGACCCGGCGCGGTTCATCTGTTGTCCGCCTTTTTCAGCGAGGGTTTCAAGTCCGCTGCCAATGGCGAAGGATACAGGCTGCAGGTAGGTGAGCTGGAATGACGGATTGTTATTGTTGAACGTCGACGGTGGTAGTGTTGCGTCGAGCGTGCTCAGCAGCGCAGATGCGGCCACGAACTCGACGCTCGCGGAATCGGGGGCTGCGGCAGTCCATGCATATTCCTGATAGTCGGTGCTGGCAGCGCCAAGGACGGATGAGGAAATGCCCATTATTCCGCTTGCGCGTCTCGCCTCCTGAATCATATTGTACGCGTCCACGCCGTCCCATGCGTTGTACATGCGCACAGCCTCCTGCGCGACGAATATGCGCCGGTTCCGCGCGTATGCCTGGAACTCCAGTAGCGACTGCCGTGCGAACGACGGGACGTCAGGCTGCTTTGCCGCAGTGAGCAGGGAAGCAAACATCAAAGCTTTCAGCTCCGCACTCGAGGCAGGATCCGCCATCATTGCGGCCCACAGCGCGCGTTTTTTGTACACGTCATTGTTTGCGCGCTTCATGAGGAATGCGTCGACAACTTTCGGATCGGCAAGCGCCATCTGAAGCAGGCCCGGCATGAAGCGGACTGCGCCAGGCTCCGGATACTGTGGAGATTGCCAAACTATGCGATCAGTGTTCCCGCCGGCCTGACACGCTGCAAGAGCTCCTGTATCCGAAGTATTGACGGCGGCAGATGAACGCAGCAGCGGGACAGGGCAAGCCCAGCATTCACCACCGTTCCGTGGATCCCTGAACGGAGTGCCGAATCCAACCGGAGTAGGATACATCGAGCAGCCGCTCTTCTGTGTTGCAGCCGCATACGAAGTCTCGTACGTCTTGGCGCACGCACCATCGGTGTTCACGGCGTTCGCAGTGCGCCTGTACGTATCGGGGCAAGTCCAGCACGTTCCTCCGGAGATAGGATCGCCAAAGGCAGGAGCGGTACACGATTGAACCACCTTGCCGCCGAACGTTGCGAAGCTGAACGGACCGACGATCGCCTTCGAGCACGCCGTGCCCACGGTTACGGCATCGAGAGTGCGGTTGAACCCGGCGGGACACTGCCAGCACTCGCCGCCATTTCTGGGGTCGGTGAAAAAGCCGTCCTTGCATCCGAGTTTTCCAACTTGTGTCGCCTTCGACAGCGTCTCTCCAATCGGCTTCCAGCACGCGTCCTTCGCGAACACCGCCGTCACGTGGCGAACGTA
This sequence comes from Gemmatimonadales bacterium, assembly GCA_039933985.1. Classification (GTDB taxonomy): domain Bacteria; phylum Gemmatimonadota; class Gemmatimonadetes; order Gemmatimonadales; family Gemmatimonadaceae; genus UBA4720. Next base: position 1,344 of record JBDTNA010000368.1, read on the forward strand.
ATTCGCCGGGCAGGTCCAGCACTCTCCGCCATTCTGTGGATCCCCGAATTCACCACTCGCGCACGTCGAGCTCGGCGCCGTCTTTACGAAGACGGCCTTGTCCCCGGTAAGTGCACAGCCTTTCTGTAGTCTTTGCGGATAGACAATGATCGGACAGATGAGCATTCCGGGCGTCGGGAGTGCCAGCGGTCGCATCGTCGTGGTGATGACGAGGCCAGGGGTCGAGCTGGTTCCAGTGGTCGGGCCGGTAGAGATGCCACCATTCACCGGAAAACTGACCGTTGGCTGATTGATTACGATCGGCGTTGACGGCGGAGCTATCACCACGCCCGTCGTGGGCGCCGATGTCGGCGGCTGAATCACTGGTGTAGGTGCAATCGAAATCGGAGACGGCGGCGCAATCGTGACCGACCCGGCGGTAGCTGGCTGGCCGATCGTGACCGATCCAGTCGCTGGCGCCGGGGCAATCGTAATTGATGTCGCACCAAGTGTTATCGGTGTCGATGTCGTGCCGGTTGTCGATGTGCCGATGGGCTGATAGGTGGTCGCATACACGGGCGATCCATTGTCTCCGTGCAGCGCGATGTACAGTTTCTGACCGGCCGCTATCACAGCTCCACCGGCGCCGGGAATGATATTCCAGTTTTTGCCATTCCATTGCTGAATTTCGTATCCGCCCGTGATCCGCTTGGTGCCGACGATAAACACGCTACCGTCGGATGAGATCGAGATGTCCTGCGCAGAACCCTCGAGTAACTGCCAGCCGGTCCCGAGCCAGCGCCAGATTTGACCGCCCGAATTCACCACCCACGGATTTCCCCTCGGGTCGACCGCAATTCTGGTGGCGCCGCCGTTCACTGCCTTCCATGATCCGTCGACAAATTGGCTGATGCGGCTATCGGTACCAACAGCCCAAACCGCGCCATTTGCTCCCACCGCGACATCGATTGCCTTCAGTGCGGCAACTTCCCAACGCGAAGTGTTGTGCGACAAGACTCCTGCCGATGTAACTATCCACGGACTGCCCTGGGGATCGACTGCGATTCGTTTTGCCGAAACCGACTGTGGCGCGAATTCGGTTCCTGTCCATTTGAGAACCGGCTTGTCGCCACTTGATCGTGGATCGAGAGCAATGGCCCACAAAGCGCCGTTGGCATTCGCGGCCATATCTGAAACTGACGCGGTTCCAACCGGAACCCACGATGCCGGCGCCTGCGCAGACACTGCAAACAGCGGAATAAATACAAGCATGAGGCATGAGCGAACGACATTCATCTACGTCTCCAGCGTGGGGGTCTCGGCTACGAGTGCGCTGAATGTAAGCCCAGACGGATATGCTGCCAGATCCGTGTGCCAAGCGGCTTGAGCTAGTGTTGCTGACAGCCAACAGCGCGCCTGCCCCTGTACCGGGCCACTACCACCGGGGCGTTTCCCGTTGACATTCGCAACATCGGCATCATGGCCCACATCGAAGCCGGCAAAACGACGACGACCGAGCGTATCTGAAGATCGCACCGTTTCATGCCGCGTTCCATCAACAAGAAAGCTGTTTCGTGAACGTCGTCGCGGATGCCGACATGGCAGCGCGCTAAACCGTAAGTCGTGACCGCGTGGCTGTTTGCGTCGGAATGAGTTGTTCCGGTTTCGACGGCACTGCCGTTGCCATTCTGCGTCTCGCCGGCACAAACGTCGGGCAGTCATCCATTCGGTTCCGGATGCGCGGAGACGAATCGGCTCAGCCGAGGGTGACACAGGCAGCTTTCGCAGACGAATAAGAGGAACGAGCGATGAAAAATGTTCGCTGGGCAGCAGGTGCATTACTGGCGCTCGGGGCGTGCACGGGCCGGGATCTCTCGGGACCAGCCAGCCCTGAGTTGCGCAACCCCGAGTTGCGCGCCAACGCCTCCGTCGCAAACGCGGCGCAGGGTGTGGTCTACACGATGTCCAACGCAGTGGCAGGCAACAGCGTTCTGTCGTTCAATAGTGCAGCCGATGGTTCTCTTTCGGCGGGGCCGGTTTATCCGACCGGTGGCGCCGGATCGGGAGGCGGGCTCTCGTCGCAAGGCGCTCTCATCCTCGCGGCGAACGGGCGATATCTGATTGCTGTCAACGCGGGAAGCAATGACATTTCCGTCTTTGCGGTCACGGCGGGTGGCTTACGTTTCGTCGGCGTCACCGCGTCGGGCGGTGTGCGGCCAGTCAGCGTAACGGAGCGACGTGGAATCGCGTATGTGCTGAATGGCGGCGGTACGAACAACATCACCGGCTTTACGTTTGACGGCGATGGAAACCTCGCTCTGATCCCCG
>JBDTNA010000369.1:0-3623 GCA_039933985.1 Gemmatimonadales bacterium
GGCGACTTCTCCATGCGCGCCGTCGGCGCCGCCCTCAGCATTAGCGGAGCCGCGCTCTACCACCACTTCGCCAGCAAGCAGGCCCTCCTCGACGCCGTAACCGAGCGAGCCTTTGCCGCCTTCGAGAAAAAACTTCGCACCATCGACGCTCACACCACCGAGCGGATTATCCACGCCATACTCGGCCAGTATCTCCGCTACGCGACTCAGCATCCGCACCTGTTCGAGCTGATGTTCGTCACGCCTCATCGCGCAGCAAGAAAATTCCCGCGCGATTTCGCAGCTCATCGGTCTGCCGTCTTCAATCTTTTGTGGAAAGCCGTCGAAGAGTGCATGGCCGATTCAGCCGACGGAACTCCCGAAGACGCGCTGTACGTCGCGCATGACCTGTGGGCACTCACACACGGCCAGATCGTTCTCTGGCGCGCCGGACGATTCGAGGATCAGCGAACGTTCGAGGATGTCGTCGATCGCTCAATCGCGCGCTTCATCTCGACACTCGGGATTTAGGTCGGCACTTTCTCTCTGATCGGTTCGCCCTGCTGGAGTTTCAAGCCAGCCGGAGTCTCGGACAAGAGGCGTGTCACGAAGCGCTGGCCTTCAGCGATCCTCTCGATCTCGATCGCAATCGCGTCCACACCCTGTTCGACACGCTCGAGGCGTTGCTCGACCACTGGCGTAAGCTGCTGCTGAACCACGGCCGCTTTTCTGCTCCCGCGCTTCCAAAGATTTCGCGCCAGCGTTATCGCGAGGGGAAACGCGATGAACATGATCCCCATTCCACCCAGGGTCGTGACGTTCCTGGGTACGTCGCCGACGTTTCTTCCAGGATTCCAATCATCGCCAACCAGGCTCGTGGGAACGGCCGCCAGCTGTCGCCCCGACGACGCGATATCGGTTTCCAGCTGGACGATCCGCTTGTCGAGAACGACGAGCCGCTGTTCGAGGCCGGTGCGACTGGCGCCGTCCGGAGCTGACCTGATCTGGTCGGAAATCCTGTTTCGGCGGCCAACCGCGGATGTTAGCTGCTCCGACAGTTGTGATCGTCGGGATTTTAGATCGTTGACTGCCTGCTGACTCATCGGAACGACGAGTGTCTGCGTCGTTCCGTCTACGTCGGTAAATGTTACTGTGGGCGCCGCACCTGGTGCGGCTGGAGCGACCGGCGCGGTTACGGGTTGAACTGTGGTTGCTTGCATGGCTCTCCCTACGATAGCCGGTCTTGAGCGGTTACATATCTTCGGAGAACTGCAGCGGTTTCGCCAGCAGATGTCCTCAAGGCCTTTGTTCTCTTGCCGGACCAGCGTATCGATCGAGGTACGCCTTCACCGAAATCTTTCGAGCCGTAGACGCGGACGTCATGACTCGCACTTTTCCAAAGACCGCCCTCTCTGGCCACGGTCGATCGTACCGCCCAAGCACCCAGAATATCCCGCTGTAGGAATTCGGATCGCGACCGTCGATCGACCACTTGTTGTTCAACTCGATCATCACATCGAGTGCCTCACTGGGATGCCGCGTCCACTCGATGATCTTCTTCCCCCACAGCATTCTCATGTAGTTGTGAATGAATCCATCTGCGCGGAGCTGACCCTGCGCTGCGTTCCATAACGGATCCGACGTCTCACCTCTCTCCAGCTGCTCGAGCGAATAGATAGCGGGCCGACGATCCGCTGAATGAACTTCCAGCGTATCGAGTGCCCACTGCGGCAACGATTCATACTTGTCATGATTGGGCAGATGCGCCGAGCCGTTGAATGAGAGCTCGCGCCAGGTGATGAGCTCGTCGAGAAAAGATTCCGCCGGCTTCGTCATCCCCCACCATCCTTCGCGCTTGCCGTTCGGCTTTGGCGCAAGTCTCAGCGGTGTCCAGCTCTCTGACTCTGCCAGCTCCGCAAAGATCTCGTGGGCGGATATGAACCCCCAATGCAGATACGGTGAGAGCTCGCTCGCGGCGGGATCATCGAGATCGGTGCGATCATCGATGTATCGCGGCAGGCGCATCTCCAGAAACCGCCTAAGAACTTTCGTCGCCGCGCGCGATCCGCCTCGCCGCTCGACAACTCCAACGCTGTGATCGATAGCGAGTCGGCGAACAAGGCCTTCTTTCTCGTTCCGCCCAACTGCAACCTTTGGCCATCTCGCTTCAACGGCCGCAAGAATCTTTTTTGCCGCCGCGGTCATTGCAGAAAGACCACGCACTCCCCGAAGCGGATTCGCTGCCGGGAAATCGCCGAGCAGCTCCGGGAGACGCTGTTGGAGCAGCCTGCGGAACTGGTGCGCGTATGCGTACGGTTTGTCTACCGCATGCACGGGAAGCAGACCATTGCTGTCAACGGCCTCCAGCCTCACTCCAATTCTGTCGAGCGCACTTCCCGCAGCCGACAGCATCCTCGGCAGAAAGAACTCCGGGTAGTCATCCGTGACGACGACACACGCGTTCCTGGCCAGAGCTTCGAGCAATCCTTTGCCATCGCCTTCCGCGGGCTCGACAAACGGATAGTAGGCGACGCCTGCTTTCGCGTACGAGGCCGCATTGTCCGACATACCGTCGATGCAGAACTGATGAAGACGGTCGGAAGCCCATCTATACCCGATGCGAAGCGGCTCGAGCACGACAAGCGGCTTGGACAATTCCCGTGCATGTGACACGGCACGCTCGAGCGCGAAGTTGTACGTCGTTCTCCTGGACATGACCTGCCAGTAAAGGACGTACTCACCATCACTCCGAAAGGCTCTGTTGTTGAGCGCGACGACGCGCGAATTCACCTGCATCTCTCGCGCGGTTCGCGGTTTCTCTTACTCGCCTTCCTCCGGCATGATCAACCAGAGGACGATGTACACGAGAATTCCCGGAAACGCGACCGAGATGACGGAAAGGATGACATATCCCACGCGCGCGAGCGTGGAATCGATCCCGAAGTAGCGAGCGATTCCGCCAATCACTCCGGCAACCATCTTGTCAGAGGTGGACCGGCGAAGTGTGCGACCTGAGTCAGTCATTCTGTCTCCATTGTTGGTGCTCTCACTACGAGATTGAACCGCAGATTGTTGCGATGCCCACTACGGCGCGTTGTCCAGGAATAAGATCGTCGTTTCCTTTTCCTGCGCCCATCGGAGTGCCCACAAATCCTGGAAGAGCAGCAACGGATTTCCTTTTGCGTCGAAGAGAAGTGTAGTGCCCTGACTGCGCGCGACTCTCTCGATGTCCTCTTCCGGCCCGATCACCCAGCGTGGATAACGTCCGGCGAATGGCTCCAGTCTGCAAGGCACTCCATACTCGTTCTCGAGCCGGAAGATCATTACGTCGAACTGCAGCAGTCCTATCGCGCCAACGATCGGAGTCGGGCTCGTCGTATCTGTGCCCGACGTGAAGAACACCTGCGCTGCACCTTCCTCGGTCAACTGGCGTAACCCCGTGTCGAGCTGCTTTCGCCGCATCGGATCCTTGATGATCACTCGCGCGAAATGCTCCGGTGCGAATCTCGGAATTCCCTGGAATTCGAGATCGCCATCCGCCGACAGCGTATCGCCGATGCGCAGATTGCCGCGATCCATCACCCCGACAACATCACCTGGCCACGCTTCTTCGATTGCGGTTCTCTCGCGCGCCATGAATTGCT
>JBDTNA010000370.1:0-3613 GCA_039933985.1 Gemmatimonadales bacterium
CCTTCGCCAGCCGTTCCCCCAGAATCTAGCAGCTAAGCGAGGGCGAGCGCGGCCTCCCGCCGTTCTCTATGCGAGCGCTGACGCAGCCTCCGGCACGGCGACGATCCTCCCATCGAGCAACGCGATCACCCTGTCGGCGTGCTGCGCATATCTCGCATCGTGCGTCACCATGCAGATGGTAGCACCCCCGCCATGCAGCTCTCGCAATAAATCCATGACCGCTTCACTGTTGCGCGTGTCGAGATTTCCTGTCGGCTCATCCGCAAGCAGTATCGCAGGATCACCTGCAACAGCCCGAGCGACGGCAACGCGCTGCTGCTGCCCCCCTGACAGCTGCGACGGATAATGATTGGAACGATGCTGCATGGAAACACGCTCGAGCGACGAGCCGACACGCTCCTTCCTTTCCTCCGCCGTCATTCCCCGATAGGTAAGAGGCAGCTCGACATTCTCGGCCACAGTCAGGTCACCGATCAGATTGAATGCCTGGAAAATGAAACCGATCTGCCGGTTCCGAACGCGCGCCCTGTCGGCGAGCGACAGCCTCGCAACGGATTCTTTCGCAAGCGTGTATTCGCCGCCCGTCGGAGAATCGAGCAGCCCCAGAATCGAGAGGAGTGTCGTTTTTCCGGAACCGGACGGACCAGAGATTGAAACGTACTCGCCTTCCTGTATGTCGAGATTGACATCAGACAGGGCGTGAGTTTCCACCTCGTCCGTGTAGTAGACTTTCTCAATTCCTTCAAGACTGATCAGCGGTCCCATCGTATCCTCATTTGTTACGGCTATTTGATCCGGATTTTCTCAGCACCATCGGGCAGCTGCACTTCTGACAGGATGATCCGGTCCCCTGCTGTCAATCCCTGAACGATTTCGATTGTGTTGGCCGACACGCGACCGATTCGAACTTGAACGCGTGACGCCGTTTTTCCGTCGGGATCGAGTCGAAAAAGACCGACGACCGCATTCTCCTGCGCGAGCGTTGGCCGACCTGTGTAGATGACATTTTTCAATCGTTCGAGCTGAACCGTTCCATCGACATTCACGTCCGGACGAGCGCCCGCAGGCAGCGGCCCGTCAATCGAGACATCGATCGTTACAGTGCCGCCCTGTGCTGCCGGGTCCATCCGCGAAACGTGTCCCTTTACGATTCCATTTCGCGTGTCGACTATCGCAGCTTGCCCAATGGCGATGTCTCTCGCCAGCGTTTCTCCGATACGCAACACCGCCTTGAGCTTGCCGGGTTGCACGACTCTTCCCAGAGTCGTGCCGGCATTCACCCATTGGCCTGGCTGAAGGGTCAGATCCTGCAGCACTCCTTCTTCACCGGCCCGCACCACGAGCGTCTGTACTCTGTTCTGTTGGAATGTCGCGATCGCCTGCAGGCGCTGGATCTGGCGGCGCTGCGCCGCGAGTTGTGCACCCGCGCTCTCTGTCATCAACGCCAGACGCTGCTGTTCCAGGCGAAGACGCGCGCTGAATTCGTCCGCCGTCGCGTGTCGATTGTTGTACTCGAAGCGTGAGATCAACCGGGCCGTGATCAGCGTGTCGGCCGCGTTTCGTTCCTGAACAGCGCTTACGTTTTGCGTCCTGATAGTCGCTACCAATCCTTCTTGCGTGAGACGGCCGCCTTCCAGCTGCACCCGGAGATCGGCAATACGCGATTCCGCTTCACTGAGGGCCTGCTGTGCCTGAAGCGCTTCGATCTGAACGTCGGGGTTCGACATCTCGAGGAGCACAGTCTCGGAACTCACTGACTGACCTGGCTGCGCAACGATGCGATCGACTCTCGCCGACGTTACTGCGGAGATGATGCGGATACGCTCGGGCACCAGAGTTCCCGGACCGCGCACCTCGCGAACGACATCGCCGCGACGAACCGAATCGATGATCAGCGTTCCTCGTGTAACCTCTGGCTCGACCGGGTCGAGGTTGCGGACCCATGCGACGACGAGGACCAACACCATAGTGGCTGCACCGCCGATCAGATAGCGCGGTCTTTTGTTCTTCGGTGCGCGAGCGATGTCCATGATTTCTGCCTAAGCGTCGGCTCTGAACGCATCTGCGGGATCGACTCGCACGGCGCGCAGCGTTGGAAGAAGACTGCCGGCCAGCGTCATGAATGCGCAGAGCACTCCTGCGGCGATGAAAGTGACGCTGTCAGCAGGCGGTATTCCCGCCAGGATGCTGCGCATGCCGCGCGCGGCGGTGTAGGCGATCGCGAGCCCGGGGATCACACCGGCAAGCGTAAGCACGACACCGCGGGACATGATCAGTCGCACGATATCGCTTCGTTGTGCGCCGAGTGCCATGCGGACGCCGATTTCGTGGTGTCGGCTCGAGACGGTGAACGAGAGCAGGCCGTGAATGCCGATCGCCGCGAGAAGAAACGCGATTACGGCGAATGCAGCGAGAACTCGAACCTGAACAGCCCTGTCTGCAGTCGCGTCAGAAACGATTGCAGACAACGGCTTGATGTTCGAGATCGGTTGATCGGGATCGACTTGCTTGACGATGCGCCGCACTGAAGAAATCAGCGTTGCAGGCGGCACAGATGAACGGATCACAAGATCCTTTGGATTGAAGAAGCTCTGTCCATCCGCGACCTGCTTGTATGGCAGGTATACCTGCGGCTCACTCGTGCGCTCGAGACCGCGCATGCGTACATCGCCCACGACGCCAACGATCGTGCGCACGTCGTTGTTGAATTTGAAGCGTTTGCCGATTGGATCTTCCTGCGGGTAGTAACGCTTCACGAACGATTCGCTCACGACAGCCACCCATGTTCGAGTGGTATCGGCTTCGTCATCATCTCTGACGTCGCGACCATGGCGCAACGGAATCCCCATCGTCCTGAAATAGCCTGGCGTGACAAATCGGCTGCTCGCCCTTTCCGCCTGGCCGGGAGTCAACGATTGGCCTTCCGGTACCACAGTCCAGATCCCGCCCTGAGCCGCAATCGGCAGTGACGAGATGTATGCCGCGCTCGAGACTCCGGGAATTGAGCGCACTCCCGCGAGCACGTCGCGATAGAATATCGCGCGTCGCGCGGTCGTGTCGTACTTCGATGTCGTCAGAGCCGTGCGAAGCGAGAGCACCCCTTCAGTCTTGAAACCGGTATCGACATTCTGGAGGTGTAGCAGCGCGCGCATGAGCAGCCCGGCCGAAATAAGAAGAACGACTGAGGCCATCACTTCCGCGATCACGAGAGCTGATCGCGCGCGCTCGCGGCGTCCTCCGCCACTCCGTGCGCCGTCGCCGGCACTGCCGAGGTCGATCTGGCCAGCCGATCTCCAGGCGGGCAGCACGCCGAACGCGAGGCCCGTCACAATGGTCAAGAGCGCGGCAAACACGAGGACGCGCACGTCCACCCGCGGCGTTCCCGCAATTGGCAGCGTCGATGGAACTAGCGTCGAGAGAAGCGGCAATGCGACGTACGCAATCGCGACACCGAGCGCACCGCCGATGCCGGCAAGCAGGAGAGTTTCTGTCATCGACTGGCGAACGAGGCGGTCCCGTCCTCCACCCAGCGCGGTGCGGATCACGATTTCCCGGCGCCGTGTGAGTGCGCGCGCGAGCAACAGGTTGGCGAGATTGGCGCATGCAATCAGCA
>JBDTNA010000371.1:0-3608 GCA_039933985.1 Gemmatimonadales bacterium
TCTCGATCGGTTCGTCACAAAGGCGTGGGAGGCGAACGAGCGAGAGCCGGCCTCTGGGCCGGCTCGCATTCCACTTTGTCTTCTCCGCGCTCTCAGAATGCAGTTAACAGCGACCGGTTGATCTTCTTCGGATCGCCGATCACCACAAATCGGCCGTGTTGCATGTACTTCTTCGCAACGCGCTGGATGTCCGGAGCCGTCACCGCCTTGTAGCTTGCGATGAACCTGTCGTAATTCAGATATCCACCGCCTGAGATCTCCCAAAGACCAAGCGCTCCGGCCTGACCCATGTTCGTCTCCTGGCCCATCAGATATCCCGTCAGGTTTGGCTGAATATTCTCGGCCACAGCTTCACGCGTGATCGGATCGTTCTGAAGCTGCCTGACTGTCGTGAATATGACTTTCACCGTCGTGTCAGGGTCCACAGCTGTTACGTACACGCGTCCACGATTAGCGGTGCGCGTCTCGAGTCCAGCGGCGACAGCGTAAGTCATATTGCGCTTCGTCCTGACTTCTTCAAACAACCTGTCGGTTAACATGTCTGTAGCCGCGCGGAATGCAGGATAGTCCGGATCACTCAGCGCAGGTGCTGCGAAATAGCCGGTGATGTAATTGGTCGGAAGCGGTCTTTCGACGACGACCACTTGAGGTGTGACCGCTGCCACCGCATTGACCCGGGCCGCTTTTCCTCCCGTCGCCGGCAAGCCTCCAAAAGCAGCTGTGATCTTGCTCGTGAGATCTGCACGGGAAACGTTGCCGACCACGACGATGATCAGGTTCTCCTTCGTCATCCGCTGTTTGTGCCACGCGGCAAGTGCGTCGCGGGTAATCGCGGTCAGCGATGTTACGGTCCCACCAATTGGCGTTGAGTAAGGATGCCCCGCATAAAAGAGGCTGTCGGCGAGAAACGTGAGGTACGTGTCCGGATCATCGGCCTGCCGTTTTACTGCATCGATGAGCTGCCCGCGCACAATCTCGACTTCGGCAGCGGGGAAAGTCGGCTTCAGTGCGGCCTCGGAAAACAGATCCCACGCTCTATTCCAGTTTTGCCGAACTCCCTGCATCGTGAGCACCGAGTAGTCCATCGTGCCTTCAGATCCAATGTTCGTGCCCGTCTCGGTGGAAAGTGAGGTGAACTTGTCCTTGTCGTACTTCGATGTGCCCTGCGTTGTCGAGGCAAGCACCATTCGCTCGATGCCAGCGTTTGCAGGAGTCAGGCTTGCGCTTCCACCCCGGATATAGAGACGCACGGCAACGACGTCATTTGCGGTCACCTGTTTCAGAATGACTGGAATTCCGGCAACCTCGAATTTCGTCGCCTGCGCTCCAGCAATCGCCGGGCACAATACTGCGGCGGCGAACACAATGCTGAGTGTCTTTCTCATTGCGTGCCTCCGTTCTGCATCAGCTGCTCGGGAGAGAACTTCAGCTGTGCCCTATCCTGCGGGCTCACCAGCAGGCCTGTGACATGTGGCTTGCCGATGATGTACTTCTTCGCGTACGCCGCGAGATCTGCCTGCGTGACCTTCTGCATGCTCGGAACGTAGGTGCGGTAATAGTCGAGTCCCGTGATTGCCCACCAGAAACCGACGGTGTGGGCGTACTCTGTTGACTGCTCGCGTTGATAGAGAGCCTGGATGCCGAGCTGACGCTGAGCGGCAGCAAGCTCCTGCGGAGTTACATATGACGGATCGCCAAGCTTGACGATTTCTTCCATGATCGCTTTCTGCGCAGCGAGAACTTTGTCGGATGACATCTGCGCGAACACTGTGATCGGACCGATGTGCGCCTGCGTGTAGTAGCTCAGGCCAACAGCGAACGTGAGACCGGAGTCCACCAGCCGTTTCTGAAATTTGCTTCCTGGATTCGCCAGCACCGTGCTCAACAGGTCAGCCGCAAATGTGGCTGCTGGATCGGCAGTGACGCTTGGCCCCTGCCACGCGATGTAGAGCGCCGCACCATTCACCGGTTGCTCGATTACGACAGCTGAGCTCTTCATGAGTGCAGGCGGATTTGGCGCCGGTGTCACGAACGGGTCGGCACCGCGCGGCCAGTCTCCAAACATCTGCTCGGCCAGTTGGAACCCTCGCGCAGGCGTGATGTCACCCGCCAGGATCAGTGCGCTGTTGTTCGGAATGTAGAACCGGTTCTTGATGCTGTTCATCTTCTCCTGCGTTGCCGAAGTGATCACCTCGCGAACACCGATCGCTGTCTTGCGCGTGTAGAAACCAGGTGACCAGAGAATCGTGTCGGCGGCCCGGGTAAGATGGAAGAATGGGTTCGCCTCGTTGCGGTCGAATTCGCCGAGCACTACCGGCCTCTCGCGCACCAGCTCGTCCTGATTGAAGAGCGGATATCTGATCGCGTCTTCCATGAACTGCATTCCTGGAACGAGGCTGTCTACGCCGAGCGTTATGTAGTAGTTCACGCGCTCTTCGCTGGTGGTGCCGTTCCATTGTGCTCCAAGCTGATTCACTCTCCGGAGATACATCTCCTGAGATGGAATCGTCTTGTTCGCCTTGAAGAACATGTGCTCGTAGAGATGCGAAAGCCCGGAGAACTGTGGGCCCTCGGTGTATGCACCGTTCTTTACGTTGAGCTCGATCGTCACGAGTGGAACCGCGTGATTCTCGATGACCAGAACCTCGAGTCCATTCGCGAGCTTCCTGCTCACGACTCCGGTTCCGTTTGACTGAGCGCTCAGCGCAGACGCGAAGAGAACCGGGACGATCATCGCCTCGGTGATTGATAACCATCGTTTCATGCTACCTCCGCGCGGTGCGGAAAAAGTGGTCCTGATCGAGCAGCGCCCGGAAATTGAGCAGGGGACGCCCCGGTCGCCAGACGCTACTGCTTACCCGGCGGCAGTCGCTTCCGAAGCGATGTGAGCTGCTCTTTTGATAGCGGGCCGCTCAATGTGTATACGCGGCCGTTTGAAGGATTGGTCCATGTAATCGTCTCAATCTTTATTATCCCCCGCGGGGCCATCGGAACGACTGTGACATTCGAACTGCCTGTCGCCGCCTTCTCTTTTTTCATTTGATCCGACTCCGCTCGCTGAGGTACGAACGACTGCGGCGCGACCTCTGTGAGCGTTACCTGGACGTTCGCTGACACTGCGTAAGTTGTAGAGATCACGTTCCCTGTCGTGTCGGATTTCAGCTCGTGAAGCTTGACAGCGCGATCGTCTGTCTTGGCACTGCTTGCAGTGGCAACTCCAGTCACTACTACCGCGTCCAGTTGCAAGGAATCGCGAAGCGGGGAGAGGCGGCGCCGCAAATCCGCCGGTGGAGCGGCAGCCACGGATGGTGGTGGGGTCTGCGCCTGCACCTGAGCTCCCGCGACCTTGCCAGCGAGCGCCTTTTGCTCGACTTCATTAGTCGGACGCGCCGCATCGGTTGCCGGCTCGCGCGTGCCGATGTTTTTCATTGACCGAGCTTGCGTCTGACGCCCGATTTGCGATTTCACGGGAGCGTTCATTCTGCTTTGAGGAACAGCCCGATCCTGAGGTTGTTCTTCCGCAGGCGCATACGAGATGGATTCGCGTGCGCCGCGTCGAGCCGTTCCACTTTTGGCGCTCATCAATGGGCGTGCCGAATCAGCCTCGA
>JBDTNA010000372.1:0-3605 GCA_039933985.1 Gemmatimonadales bacterium
AGAACGATCCGCTCTGGGCTGTGTCATCCGGTTCGGGCCGGGAGCGCGGCGGCTCCCGCGAATGGACGGCGTCGGAATTTCTTGCCGAAGGCGCCGAGTATTTCGCGCCAGTGCATCATCAGTGGTCGCACTATGGAATGGGCGGTGACCATTGCCTCGAGATCGGTGCCGGATCGGGCCGTCTTACACGACAGCTCCTCGAGTTGTTTCGCAGAGTCACCGCGGTCGATGTTTCATCGGCGCAGTTGGACAATGCCCGCCGACTGCTTGGTGATGATGCCGATCGCGTGACGTTTGCGGTCGTAGACGAGCCGGCATTTCCAGTTGCTGATCGATCTGCGGACGGTCTTTTCACCGCGGAGGTCTTCCAGCATTTCTCCGGGTTCGAGCCGATCGAGGCGTACCTTCGCGACGGTTTTCGCGCACTCAAATCGGGCGGGACTATCTGCTTTCAGCTGCCTGTTATCGGCATGCACCCGGTGAGCCGTTCGCGCTATGCCATCCGGGCCGTTCGCACGAACATCGAGCGCGCCCTCGGTCGGCGGAAAGTCATGGACTACCGTTTCTACGAGGCTGCCCGCGTGCTGGGAACGTTGTTCGATATCGGCTACAGGGATTGCGAGCTCCGGGCCTTCAACGTGGGTGCTCACAATGGCCACCACGCCTTCTTCTTCGGCCGCAAGCGCTGAGGTAACTGAACCTCGGACTCCAGTCCGCATTCCGTAGTCGGAGGCTGGCAAGGTGATTGCCTCTCTCCCCTCATGTTGCGAAATTAGAAGTCTGCCCGCCGAATTTGCGGGCTTCACTTTATGGTCACTGAATCTGCCGGTTGGAGGCAGTCTTGAAAGTTTTTGTAACGGGGGCCGCGGGGTTCCTCGGAAGCCATTTAGCCGACGCATTCATTGCCCGGGACCACCAGGTTTCCGGCTGCGACAACATGATCGGGGGTGATCTGCAGAATCTCCCCGAAGGCATCGACTTCGAGAAGGCTGACTGCAACGACATCCCGGCCATGAAGCGGATGACGAAGGACGTGGACATCGTCTTTCACTGCGCAGCGATTGCCACCGAAGGCCTCAGCGTTTTCTCGCCGGCGCTCATCGCGCAGCACGTCTACCAGAACACATCGGCTCTTCTTGCCGCTGCGGCGACAAACAAGGTCAAGCGATTCGTTCACTGCTCGAGCATGGCCCGGTACGGCAACGGGCCGGTTCCCTTCGTCGAGGATCAGCCGCTCGCTCCCGTCGATCCCTACGGCATCGCGAAGTACGCGAGCGAGCTCGTCGTTCGAAACGTTTGCGAGCTTCACGGCATCGACTACGTGATTGCGATTCCGCACAACATCATTGGTCCGAAGCAGAAGTACGACGATCCATATCGCAACGTCGCGAGCATCATGATCAACCGGATGCTCCAGGGAAAACAGCCGGTGGTCTACGGCGACGGCGGACAGAAGCGTTGCTTCTCATTCGTTCAGGATTGTGTAGATCCCCTCATCAAGATGGGCACGCTTCCCGGACTTTCCGGTGAGGCGATCAACATCGGACCGGACGAGGAGTACATCTCCGTTCTTGGACTGGCCGAGATGATCGCGAATCTGCTGGCGTTCGATCTCGATCCGATCTTCGTACCTGATCGCCCGCGCGAAGTGCGCTACGCCACGTGCTCGGCCGACAAGGCACGGCGTCTTCTGGGCTACAAGACGACCGTGAATCTTCGCGACGGCCTGCAAAGCATCATCGACTGGATCACCGCGCACGGCACCAAGCCCTTCGCGTATCATCTGCCGATCGAGATCGAGTCGCCACTAGTACCGGAGACGTGGACGTCGCGGCTGATCTGAGTATCGCGACGGAAAAGAACGGCCCGCCCAAACTGCAATGAGCGGCGTACCAACAACACCGAAACCACTTCGCATCGGCATGCTCGGCCTGTACGGCATGACGATGCCGAAGCTGCATTTCACCGGCTTCGAGACCGGGTTCGGCGAGATTGCACCGAGACTCGCGGCAATGGGGCATGACGTTGTGATGTATTGCCGGCGCGGCTCTTTTCCCGAGGGAATGAGGGTTCCCGAATACAAGGGTGTTCGACTTGTGTACGTGCCGTCGCCAGGCGGTAAGAACTTCTCAGGGTTGATAGCGACGCTGTTCGCCGTGATCCATGCGCTCGTCGTCGGCCGGTATGAGATATTCTTCTTCGTGAACGTCGGCATGGGTCATCATGCCGCGCTGTGTCGGCTGTTCGGCCGCAAGGTCGTGATGAATGTGAACGGTCTCGACTGGACGCGCGCAAAGTGGGGACCGGTTGCGAAGTGGTACTTTCTTTCAGCAGCACGTTCGGCGGTCCGATTCTGCAACGAGCTCGTTACCGATGCCGACGCGATGCAGGTTTTCTACCGGGAGCAATTCTCGAAAGAGACGACGATGATCGCCTACGGCGCCTACGTTCAGTCGTCCGAGCATCCTGAGCTCATCAGTCGGTACGGTGTCGAACCGGATGAGTACTATCTGATTGCAAGCCGGCTCATCCCCGAGAATCACGCCGACCTGATTGCCGAAGCGTATCTCGATTCGGAATCGAAGCGAAAGCTGGTGATTGCCGGTGGCGCCAACTACGACAGCGCGTTTCATCACAAGATCAGATCGCTCGCTGGCGACCGGATAGTACTGACGGGTCACATCGACGATCAGGAAGTGATACGGGAGCTGCACTGCAATTGCTTCGCGTATCTCCACGGGCACTCTGTCGGCGGTACGAATCCTTCGTTGCTCAAGGCGATGGGTTACGGCAACTGTATTCTCGCGCTGGACACTGTCTTCAACCGGGAAGTCCTGGCCGATACAGGACTATTCTTTCCTCGCGACCGCGCTGCGCTGGCGCTGCTGATTCGCGATGTCGAAGGGGATCCAGCACTCGTTCAGCGACTTAGAAGAATGGGACCTGAAAGAATTCTCGCGAATTACACCTGGGAGAAGATCGCCGGGCAGTACGACGAGCTGTTTCGCGAGGTTGCTTCCCGGTAGATGGCTCAGACGTGGAGAGTGACACCCGCAAAGAAGCTTGTGTTCCACGCGATCGATGTGATCGGCGCGCCTCTCAGGCCTTTGCTCAGTCCACGTCCGCCGAAAGATCTTAGCCCCAGGAATGTTCTGGTCCTCGAGCCGTGGCACATCGGTGATGTCGTTCTCGCGACCGCATTTCTCGACGCATTGCGCGTTGCCTTGCCTGAAGCGCGCATCACCCTGCTCGGCAAGGCTCACGCGGAAGAGCTTCTGAGAAACAGCGGGCTCGCCGACGAAGTGATAGTCTTCGACCTTCCATGGACTGCAAAGGACGGGAAATACAAGCCTGGGCGATACGACCGCGATGCACTTCGTGCTCTCGTCGCACGCCTGCGCGCAGCTGAGTTCGACATCACCATCGACGCGCGTATGGACCTTCGAAGCAATCTTCTGACGTGGATGAGCAAGGCTCCAATGCGCGTCGGGTTTGCGTACGGAGGTGGGAATTTTCTTTTGACGCACGCTGTTCCTGCATCGCCCGATGTCGCGCACAAAGTCGATGACTGGATGGCGCTGATGGATCCCGTCGAATCCTTGTCG
>JBDTNA010000373.1:0-3589 GCA_039933985.1 Gemmatimonadales bacterium
GGCCTACCTGGCTTTTTCCAACGATAACTGACGTCGAGCGCCGACCGTGACTGTCCCCAGCTCCGCCGCCGATATAATTCTTGCGCCGCCCCCAGGGAGCGGTGAGTCCATCACTTTCCCTCTGGGATGGGTGCTGGAGAACGCCTCCGGGCCGGTCAAATACCGCTCGGCAACTGAAGTTGCGCGTCTAACAGATTCGTCCGTGCGCGAGCTCGGATACCTTCCGTACGCGGATAGGCCGGCACTGCGGCTCGCGCTCTCGCAGAACGTCGATGGCATCTGGAACGAATCGATGCTCAGCGTTCCCAAGCACGGTTCCGATTTCGTGGGTGTTGGAACGATCCCGGCAGTTCGTCGACTTCTCGAGTACGGATGGGATCGCGAGTCGCCGCCACTCGCGCTCGCCCGTCGCGCACTTTTCAGATTGCTCGCAGAAGACAACGATCCAGCATATCTGTATGAGCTCGGTCCAAAAGCGAAGGACGACGAAGCCGTGCGGCGCGGCAGAATGCAGCTTCGCGATGCGGCTGCCGCGGCGCTCGCTCAAGCGGGATATGAAAGCGATCCCAGACTTCGTGGCGCCGCCCGCAGAATTCTCGAGCGCGTCGACGCCTATCTCAGCTCTCCGTTAGCCGAAAAGCCGTGGAAGCGTGTGGGAAATGTTCACGTGCTCGCGACTGAGGTTTCGCCGCCGACATTTCATACGCTGACGATGCTCGCGCACATGCCGATCTTCAGAAACGAGAATTACACGGAGACGGAGCGCATCTACGAATACATTGCGCAGGCGCATCCGCGTCAGGACTCGATTCAGCTCATCGGCAAGAAGATGATCGAGCAGCCGCAGTTCGTTCTCGGCGATCGTCTTCCGCATCGCAATGCTGTCGAAGCAGACATTCCATTCGCGCTGATGTGGCTTGAAACGATGGCGCGTCTCGGATTCCTTCGTCGCAATGACAACTGGATGAAGATGTTCGAGCGTTTCGAGGACGATCGCGACCGCTCCGGTGTGTGGCATCCGCACAAGGGAAGCAGCCTGCCGGTGACGACCAATCCGCGGGTGTGGCCGATGTTCCCGCTCGAAGATCTTTCCGCTGGAGCGACCGCAAAAGCCACCGGCGCAGCGTGGGCCGACGTCACCTTCCGCATAGGACTGATCGGCAAGCTCCTCGGCCGCGACGTCAAAGTCATCTAGAGAAAAATGAGGCTGGGAAAGCGCCGGCTTGCGCCCGCGGAGATGTATCCGGCGGGCGAAGACGGTGTGAGCGCGCGCATGCTCGAGCTTCCGTCGGGAATCCAGGTGCGTGTCGTGGAAGCTGGCGATGCTGCATCACCTGCGATCGTGCTCGTTCCAGGCTGGGGCTGCAGCGTGTGGATCTTCCACGCGAGCATTGCGGCGCTCGGCGCTGCGGGATTCCGCGTCATCGCCGTCGATCCAAAAGGGCATGGGCTGTCCGACAAGCCGCGTGCTCCATCGGAGTACACGTCGATGGCAATGCGCGACAATCTGCTCGAGATTCTTGACGCTATCGGCGTAAAGCGTGCTGCGCTGCTCGGTCATTCGATGGGAGCAGCGACGGTGGCGAGAGTCGCGGAGGCAGCACCGGGCCGAGTGAGCAAGCTCGTTCTAGTTGCTCCGGTCGGATTCGCCGGCGTTCCGGGAATGTCGCTTTTTCGCGTCATCACTCCTTCGTTTGTAGTCCCGCTCCTTCGCCGGATAGCAGCGAGACCGTTTTTCCGTTTGATACTGGCGATGGTGTACGGATCGCGCCAAGGCGTGACGGACAGGGAGGTGGAGGAGTTCTTTGCGCCGACGCAATTCGCTGATTTCACGCTCGCCCTACGCCACTTGCTGCACGAATTCACCTGGGATGCGCCGTTTCCACGCGTTTCGATGCCGCTTCTGACAATTGCGGGCTCGAAAGACATTCTCTCGAGAGCAAGAGACATCGGACGCTATTCGAGCGTTGAATCCGAAACGCGTCGTGTTGTCGTAAAAAATGCGGGCCACGTCATTTTTGACGAGGCGCCGGAGATCGTCAACGCCGCGATCGCCGACTTTTTGAGGGCGTAGCCCAAGTCCCGAGTATATTTGCTCAGAATGAGTAAAACTCCCACACGTGGAAGCTCGAGTCGCACGGCGAAATCGCCGGCTCGAAAAGCGAAACCGAAAGACAAGGCGCCAAAGAAAGCGGCTGTGACGAAGGCGGCAGTGAAAGGGCAGCCAGCCGCGCCCTCTCACGCAGAGAAGACAGAGTCGACAACATCTCTTTTGAGCTTTACGGATCTCGGGTTGATGCCCGAGCTGCTGCGCGCAGTTGAAGATGCCGGCTACACGAATCCGACTCCGATTCAGCAACAGGCAATTCCGCTTGCCTTGAAGGGACGCGATCTCATCGGTCTCGCACAGACAGGAACGGGGAAGACTGCCGGCTTCACGCTGCCGATCATTCAGCGGCTGCTCGAGGAAGGGTACGGACATGTCGCGGCGGGTGCGCATCGTGTGCGCGTTCTCGTTCTCACACCGACTCGCGAGCTTTGCGTTCAGGTCGAGGAAAGTTTTCGGAAGTACGGTAAGCACACGACGCTGCGGGTCGCCCCTATCTATGGTGGCGTCGGTGTCGAGCCGCAGACGAAGCAGCTTCGAAAGGGAGTTGATGTAATCGTGGCGACTCCGGGCCGTCTGCTCGATCACATGGAACGACAAAATGTCGTGTTCGATGACCTCGAGGTCCTGGTTCTGGACGAGGCGGACCGGATGCTCGACATGGGGTTTGCTCCGCAGCTGAATCGCATCGTCGTCGATGTCCCGCGTTTCCGTCAGACTCTTTTGTTCAGCGCGACGATGCCGCCGGAAGTTGAAGCCCTGGCGCGAAAATATCTGCGCAAGCCGATTGTAGTGCAGGTCGGCCGGCGTTCATCCGCGGCGAGCACGGTGACGCATGCGGTGTATCCGGTTCCCCGCGACAAGAAAACCGAGCTTCTGGCCGAGTTGCTGAAGAAAGATGGGATGGATTCGGTGCTGATCTTTTCGCGTACGAAGCACGGGGCGGACAAGATCGTGAGGCATCTGGAGGGGAAGGGCATCAGCGCGACTGCGATGCACGCCGACAAATCGCAGGGCGAGCGAACGCGCGCTCTCGAGGATTTCAAGAGCGGCAAAGTTCGAGTGCTGATTGCAACCGATATCGCCCAGCGCGGACTGGATGTTTCAGGTATCAGTCACGTGATCAACTACGACGTTCCTCAACAGGCCGAGGACTACGTTCACCGAATCGGGCGTACGGGTCGCGCGGCGTCGACCGGCGATGCATTCACGTTCATGGCCCCGGATGAGATCGCGATGGTCAGATCGATCGAGCGCGTGATAGGCGAGCCGATCCCGAGAATCTCGGTGCCGGGATATGATTTTGGATCCGTCGCGCCGGCCGCGGAAACTTCCGGCGAATAGTCTTTCTTGGGGTGCTAACCCATCCCGTGGAGTGTTGCGCGTTCGCAGTTGTCGCGTTCTGAGTCACCCGTGGATCCCGCACTATTGGAACGCACAACTCAAAACGGGGGAACGGCAAACTCGAAACACTCCACGGAA
>JBDTNA010000374.1:0-3569 GCA_039933985.1 Gemmatimonadales bacterium
AAGCCGGTAGAGTGCCCCGCGAAGAGATGTATCGCGTCTTCAACATGGGCATCGGGATGGTCGTGATCGCGCCGCGCGATGTGGCGGATGCGATCATCGGCAGCGCCCGAGTTGCCGGAGTAGTGGGATGGGTGCTCGGACACGTGGAGCCCGGCCAGGGTCAAGTCAGAATTGCCTGACGTCGGCGAAGGGGCAAGCTCAGGGAATGCTGTCGTCACAGGCACTCCTGATGATAGCCGAATGAGGCTCACCTTCGAGCTTGCCGAAAAGGGGTGGGGTCAGACCGCTCCCAACCCAATGGTCGGCGCAGTGGTGTTTAACGGCGACGAGAAGGTCGGTGAAGGATTTCACCAGCGGTTTGGAGATTCGCATGCTGAGGCGGTTGCTCTCGAGGCTGCGGGCGAGCGGGCGCGTGGCGGAACTCTGTACGTCAATCTGGAGCCCTGCAATCATCGCGGGCGAAACCCGCCATGCACCGAAGCGATTATCGCATCGGGAATCACACGCGTCGTTGCTGCGGTCCGCGATCCTAATCCAATTGCGGCGGGCGGTGCGGAGCGACTGACAGCAGCGGGGATCGATGTTGAATTCGGCGTTCTCCAGCGCGAGGCGACAGAGCTGAACGCAGTATTTCTCAACCGCGTCACGTCGGATCGGCCGTGGGTAACACTAAAGCTCGCGCTGTCGCTGGATGGAGCAATTGCGGGAAGCAAGCGAACGCGCGGATGGCTGACCAACGAGCAGTCACGTGCAGTGGTGCAGCGAATGCGCGCAAACAGCGACGCGATCGCGGTCGGAGTCGAGACAGCGATCGCAGACGATCCGCAGCTCACGGCGCGAACAAATCCACCGCCGCGCGTTGCGCCACTGCGCGTTGTGTTCGACCGAACGGGTCGGCTTCCGGCGACGAGCCTGCTTGCTCGAACGGCCCGCGCTAATCCAACGTTGGTTGTCACCGCAAACACGACCACGATTCCGGACGAGCTCTCGGACACCGGAGTAGAAGCGATGCAAGCCGATGATCTCGGCGAGGCGCTGACAAAACTTCGCGAGCGAGGCATTGCGTCGATACTCGTCGAGGGCGGCGCAGGTCTGGCGGCTTCGTTTCTTGCAGGAGATTACGTTGACCGGCTCGTGATCTTTCGCGCGCCGATCGTTCTCGGCGGAGGAGCACTTGGCGCGTTCTCCGGAATTGCTTCGCTGGATGTCGACCAGGCCCCGCGATTCGATTTACTCGAGGTACGTCGCATTGGCGACGACGTCATGACAGTCTACGCAATCAGGAAACGCTGATGTTCACCGGACTCGTCGATCAAATCGGAACAATCAGTGAGATAAATACGACGGAGGCCGGCGTCGAGCTTCGTGTCGAGTCGGGCTACGAAGGCATCGAAGATGGGGAGAGCGTCTCCATAAATGGGGTTTGCCTTACCGTTCGCGAGCAGGGACCGGGATGGTTCAACGTTGCCGCGATGGTCATGACAATCGGCCGGACGTCAATCGGCGACTGGATTCCGGGCCATCGGGTCAACCTCGAGCGTGCGATGCGCGCCGATGCCCGGTTTGGCGGACACATCGTTCAGGGCCATGTCGATGCGGTTGGCGTCGTCGAGAAAGTCGAGAGAGTCGACGACACGATTCTCGTCGATGTGACTGTGCCTCATGAGGTTATGCAAACACTCGTTCTGCATGGCTCGGTCGCCCTGGATGGGGTCAGCCTTACCGTAAACCGCCTCGAAAGTGATAAGTTGCAGGTGGCGCTCATCGAGTACACCCTGCGTCACACCGTCCTCGCTGATCTCAGGGAGGGCTTCAGGGTGAACGTCGAGACCGATGTCATTGGGAAGTACGTTCAACGACTCGTCGCGCCGTACCTGAACCGGTAGCCGCTCAAAGGCGGCCAGGGGCAAAGATGCAATTCGGAACTGTTGAGCAGGCGATCGCCGACATCAAGGCAGGCAAGCTGATCCTCGTCGCGGATGATGAAGACCGCGAGAACGAGGGTGATCTGATTTGCGCCGCGCAGCTGGTGACGCCCGAAATGATAAACTTCATGATCAAGAAGGCCGGCGGCTGGATATGTCTCGCTCTCACGGGTGAGCGCGCCGACCAGCTTCAGCTGCCGCAGCAGAGCGAAGAGAACACGGAAGAACAGCGCACTGCATTCACCGTCAGCATCGATGCCGCCGCGCGGTTTGGTGTTACCACCGGCATCAGCGCCCAGGATCGCGCGAAAACAATTCAGGTCGCTGTCGATCCTGCGACTGTGCCGGCCGACCTTCGTCGCCCCGGACACATTCCGCCGCTCCGGGCTCGCGAAGGTGGAGTACTTCAGCGCGTGGGACATACCGAAGCGGCGATCGATCTTGCCCGTCTCGCCGGGCTCTATCCGGCCGGCGTTGTCTGCGAAGTCCTTAGCGAAGACGGAACGACTTCACGACGACCGCAGCTCGAGAAGTTTGCCATCGAACACGATCTCACGTTCATCACGGTTGCGCAGCTGGTTGCGCACCGCCTGAAATCAGAGCGGCTGGTTCATAGAGTAGCTGAAGCGCGACTGCCGACCGACGTCGGCGTCTGGAAAGTCATCGGCTACCGCAACGATGTAGACGATCACGAGCACATTGCGCTCGTCTTCGGAGATGTGACCGAAGGCGATGAGAGCGTTCTCGTGCGAATGCACTCCAAGTGTCTCACCGGCGATGTATTCCATTCGCTGCGATGCGACTGTGGATGGCAGCTGCACACTGCGATGAAGATGATATCGGATGAAGGCCGCGGCGCGATCGTTTACCTCGATCAGGAAGGGCGGGGGATTGGACTGCTCAACAAGCTCAAGGCCTACCAGCTCCAGGACACCGGCGCCGACAC
Organism: Gemmatimonadales bacterium; assembly: GCA_039933985.1. Lineage (GTDB taxonomy): Bacteria > Gemmatimonadota > Gemmatimonadetes > Gemmatimonadales > Gemmatimonadaceae > UBA4720. The sequence goes on from JBDTNA010000374.1 coordinate 2,872, forward strand.
CGTCGAGGCAAATGAGCAGCTTGGCTTCAAGCCCGACCTTCGCAATTACGGAATCGGCGCGCAGATCCTGCTCGACCTCGGCCTGAAGCGTATCCGCCCCCTCACCAACAATCCGCGAAAGCTGATTGGACTCGAGGGATACGGATTGAAGGTCGAGGATCGCGTTGCGATTGTCCCGACCGCGACAGAGGAAAATGCGGGCTATCTCGACGCGAAGCGCGAGAAGCTCGGACACTTGCTCGCCAGCTGAGTGGCTGAGCTCTCCGGAAATCCTGTCGGCACAGGCAGGCGCATTGCCGTCGTTGCGAGCAGGTTCAACGAAAACATCACGCGCGCTCTGGTTGATGGAGCGCTCGACGCTCTTGTTCGACACGGCACTGCGTTCGACGACATCGATGTGATCTGGGTTCCCGGCGCATGGGAGCTTCCGATTGCAACTCGTCGCGCGATGGCAAGTGAGCGTTACGAAGCAGTCGTCGCGCTGGGCGCAGTCATCCGCGGCGACACTCCGCACTTCGACTATGTCGCAGGCGAAGCTTCACGCGGGCTTTCCGATGCGGCTCGCGACTCCGACATGCCGCTAGGATTCGGATTGCTTACTTGCGACACGATGGAACAGGCGCTCGCCCGCGCCGGCGGTGAGCACGGCAACAAGGGTTGGGATGCCGCACTCGCGGCACTGGAGATGGCTGACTTGC
>JBDTNA010000375.1:0-3532 GCA_039933985.1 Gemmatimonadales bacterium
GATCGACATGATTGTCGACCAAAAGCTGGTGATCGAAGTCAAATCCGGTCAGCAACTTCCACCGGTAGCCATTCGCCAGCTCTTCAACTATCTGAAAGGAACAAACCTTGAAGTCGGCCTGCTCCTCCACTTCGGCCCCGAGGCAAAATTCTATCGCCAGGTAAGAACGAACAAATAAGGTTTGCAGTTGTTCGGCCGTGGCTGTTCCGCTTTTCGCCTTCCCGTCCCTAATCCGCGATATCCGCCGTATCCGCGATACCCGTCAGAGACCCCGCGGGCTTCGCCAAAGATCAATTGAAGGTCAGTGCGTTCCTCATGGCTCGCACGAATGCTCGACGACCGAATGTGTCGACGACGGCATCATGCAGCGCATGAGGATCGAACCAGAGCGCGGGTCCCTTTCTCGCTAGAATTCGTGTAATCGCATTCGCGATCTCATCGACGTTCATTGGATCCACGAGCGAACCTAATCGCCCCTTATCGAGTGCATCGACCGACCCGTCGCGGTTGCCTGCAACGACAGGCGTTCCAGACGCCATCGCCTCGAGAAACACGATCCCGAATCCCTCACCCGTACTCGGCATCGCGAAGACATCCGCGAGCCGATAGTGATCCGCGAGCTCCTCCTGAGCGACAAACCCGGTGAATGTCACCGAGGACTCCACTCCGTTGTCGCGCGCGAGGCGAGCGACTCTCTCGCTATCTGCGCCGCTTCCGACGATGAGGAACCGGACATTGGCGCATTCTCGCACGATCTGTGGAAGTGCCTCGACGATCCGGTCGTAGCCCTTGTAGCGCTCGTTTGCATCGAGCCTGGCAACAGTGAGTACCACGCGCTCATCCGGCGCAATTTTGTAACGGCTCAGAAGCTCTGGCGATTTCTCTCCGACCGTAAACCGCTCCTCGTCGAACGTGTTCGGAAGGATCGCAACCCGTTTCGGATCGATGCCGCCGAGAGCGATGAGATTGCCTCGAGTCCACTCGCTTACGGCGACGATTCGCTCGGCCGCGCGGATCGCGGCAAGCGTGCGCCCCGGAAGACGTTCGTGGATGTCGATGCCATGCGCGACCAGCGTATATGGAATTTTGAAGAAGCGATTCGCGAGGTGCGCGGCGGGCCCGAAGTTTACGTGTGTGGAGATTATATGATCGGGCCGGTCGCGAACGATTGCTGCGAAACAGCGCATCACGAAGTCGGTCGTCGTCCCCTTCCCTTTTTCCAGCTGGCGTACATCGCTCCCGAGCTGTGCCAGTCCTCGCGCCATCTCTCGGCTGAAAACAGCGATGCCGCCTCCGAATCCAGTCAGGTTCGGGGCCCACAGATGAACTTTCAGGACGGCGCTGGCTCGGGAGTCCGGATGACCGCCGCCGATGCCCGGAACGGGGGCTTTGGCCAGCTAAACCAGATAAGATGCCACGCATATCCGGCGGCGAGGGCCGAGGCCGCGCCGCTGATTATCTCGACGATCGACCCATTGGGCTGGATCAGCGCGACCGCAGGGAGGAAGTAAAGGAACGTTCGTCCGAGATCACCCTTCATGTCCGACGCAGCCGCAGCCCGGTCGAGTGCCCCGATCACAACCCCGAGAAGCAGGAAGCCGATAATTACTCCTGCAATTCCGAAATTGATGTGAAATTCCATCACATTGCCGACGCCGAACGACGTGTTCGGAGAAAGTGCCAGCCCCGTCATTTCGGACACCACCTTCGGGCTGCCTGCAACGACTGGCTTGTCTGGCCAAAGCGCTCTTGGAACCAGCGCCTGCACGCCCTCCCAGATCGACCGCCCGTAGAGGTAATTCACCCGGCCCGCATCGATTCGCGACGCCGCGAGACCGGCAAAGTAGTTCTGGTTGAGACGCTGGTCGAGCGCGAACATCTGCAGCTTGTCATTCGGATCGGGGAGGCGGATATCGCGCACGGCATCCATCGTCGCGCCAATTCGCTCCTCCGTGTTCCCTCCGTTCCAGACAGCCTGTCTGATCTCGGGCCGGTGCTGGAAGTAGCTGAGGAAAATGCTCATCCCGGCGACCAGCAGAATGACGCCTATCACGCCCAATCGTACCGGGCTTTTTACCGTCACTGCGAGACCCGATAACACGATGATCACGACCATCGCGCCATAGCTCATGAATCCGCCGAGCATCAGCATCAGAATGGGGTACACGGTGAGGATCGCGAGCCACCGCGCCGCCATCGCCCGGTCACGCCGCTCATAGGCGGACCTCAGAGCCAGCAAAACCCCGAGCATCCAGATCGCCCCGCCTCGCGAGAGAACGGCACCGATACTCGGGATGTGTATCATGAACGCGATCACCGTGAGCAGACCGCCCCAGATGACGCAGAAGCGCCAGAAAAATCTCCGAGGTGCCGGCTGAGCCGTGACCTTGCCCGCAGGCAGGTGAACCAAAAACACGCCGACAACAAAAGCCGCCGAACCGATCGCCGTGAAAATGATTCCCGTTCGGGTGTACGCGATGGGGGTCAGCATAGCTCGGTCGGCCGCGAAGAGCTGAGCTACCGCACCGGGAACGTGAAGGAGCAGCAGGTTCGCCAGATATGCTATCGGCAACCCGAGCGAGACTTGCGCGTGCCTGAGTATCCAGACAAGGGCAAGGAAAGCCATGAGACAAACAACGATCGAAGTTCGCATTAAATCACTGTTTCAGGGCGAGTGATAAAATAGCACAGGCGCGGCGCCGAACACCCTCTGCAGACGGCAGGCTGACTGGAATCCACCAGTCCCTTCTGATAACTTGGCAGTCCGGCGATTCCGCACATCAGGGATTCCGAGAATCGATCGATCGATTGGTGCACCGTGAATAGCATCTTCCTGGAGTAGTGGTAATTGCGCAACCTACCGACAACAGTCGGCGGAGGAAGTCATGCCTTGAGACTTCCGCCCGACCCGCTGGACACTTCGTTCGCCGTACCGACCACCGGGACTGAGTTTGCCGGCATAAGCGAATACATCGCGATGGCGAAGCGGCGGTGGCTGCTGATCATACTCGTCGCGCTCGTCTGCACCGGTTACACCTTCAATTCCGTGCGAAACGAGCGAGCGCAGTACAAGTCAAGAGCCACTGTGAGACTGGTCGATCCGTCGCGCGCAATCGCCGGCGATATGGCCGGTTCGATGTCTCCGCAGATGCCGTTCAGCAATCAGACAAATCCGATTTCCTCGCAGCAGGAGATCGTGATGAGTGAAGCTGTCGCCACGATCGCGGTCGATCTCAAGGGGCTTCGACTGGTCGCCGCACCGGGAATGACGTTTCCGCAGCAGATAACGTACGCCACAGTCTCCGACAGCTCTCCTGCGAGACTCGTGAACATGTCCTTCCAGCCCACGACATTCGTGGTCAGCAGCGGGAACCGCTCGGCGACGGCAGCGTATGGAAGTCAGGCGGAAGTTGACGGCGTCAGGCTGATCGTCGCGTCACGACCGAAAGTCCCGGCGACCACGTTCAATGTTATCTCAAAGGAATCAGCGATCTCGCAGATTGCAAGCAAGCTAAGAGTTCCGAGCCGGGCT
>JBDTNA010000376.1:0-3520 GCA_039933985.1 Gemmatimonadales bacterium
TTTTGGAGTCGGAGTAGTCCGCCTCCGCGTATTCACCTCGAGGTCACCAATGAAGAGAAGCTTCGGTACGCCATTGCTTGCGGCGGTATTCGCCGTAGCTGCGGCTTGCTCTGAGAGCATCCCTACAGAGCCCCCAGATTCCCCAAACGCTCGGGCTCCTATTCCGAGCGCGGCAACATTGGGAGCTATTGAAGTCTCAATCTCGACTTCAGGTCCGGATCAGGACGCCGATGGTTATACGCTGAGCGCGCAGGCGCGGACGACTAACCAATTTGGACGATTCGCGGTAACTGGTACTTTCACGCTCACAGGCACCGAGCCAGGCAACGTTTCAGTCCTGCTGTATGGGCTGGCATCGAATTGTACTCTGACCGGCACTAACCCACGGACCGTGAAGGTCGAAGCCGGGTTAACGGCGAAAGCGAGGGTAGAGACGTTTATCCGGCCGTGTACCTGATGAACCCTGACGGCGGACAGGTCAGGCGAATTCTCGGTGTCGGCTATTTTCCTTCCAGTCCTGACTGGTCGCCTGATGGGAACCTGGTTGCGTTCGACGACTGGGATTGCTGGGATTACGGCCCGTGCCCGCGCGGAGTTGTCATCGGAACGGTCGACGGACCGTACTCGATAGGAATCGACGATGCTGCGGAGCCCGCATGGAAACCGCGATGACTGAATCGTTGCGCTTTTCAACCTGATTTCGCTCGGCACTATCGTCGTGGCGATCAACGCTCAACTATTGAGGCGCGTGAGGTTATGATAGTCACGGTTTAGCGCCCCTCAACCCGCAGGAGTACCACCGTGACACGAACGACGACGTTGATTGCCCCAGCCCTGTTCACAGTCGCCGCTGCAACGAGCGTGCGGAACCACCGCCTTCCTGTTTCATGACGCCCGGTCTCCGAAAGTTCGCCTTGACCGCGCACGTAGTCTCATCGGTCAGCTGGCTCGGCAGCGTTGCCAGTTTCCTCGTGCTCGGCATCGCCGGATTGACCAGTCGTAACCCAGAATTAGTGCGTGCCTGTTACCTCGCGATGAACCTGCTTGGGCAGTTCATCATTGTTCCTCTCAGCGCCGTCACTCTTCTTACGGGACTGATCGAATCCCTCGGTACGCAGTGGGGACTATTCCGTTACTACTGGATCCTGGTGAAGTTTACGCTGACAGTCGGTGCGACCGTTCTTCTCCTTCTGCACCAGTTCACTGCAGTGTCAGAAGCGGCGAGACGCGCGCTCGGCGCGCGCGCCGGATCCCTGCCGGAGGTAGGTCAACTTGGAACGCAACTCGTTGTCGATGCAGCGCTGGCAGTCGTTGTTCTGCTGACGGCGACGGTACTTTCGATATACAAGCCGTGGGGGAGAACTCCCTATGGTTCGCGCATCTACGCCTCCGAGCGTGCGGCGGCAATCGGTGACGTTGCTGCGGGCGAGGCGAGCCGGCCATGGGTGTATCCACTTTTGATTGGCGGCTTGATCACCGTCGCTGCGATACTGCATCTCACCGGCATAATGGGCAGACACTAGCCGGCCGTGCCAAGAACATTCCGGTTCGTCACTGCGGCCCTGGCAGTCGTTGTGGCAGCCTGCGCGCGGGATCGCGCGGCCGATCGCCCGTTCGTTGCGGCAATCACCACGAACCCTGGCCACCTGAACACCGCGATCACAACGAACGGAAGTGTGCATACCGCGGGGGGATTGCTTTACGACGGACTTGTCGAGCTGGACAGTGCGCTCAACCCAGTTCCGTCACTCGCATCACGCTGGGAAGTAGAGCAATCCGGAGCGCTTTACCGGTTTCATCTGCGCCCGGGTGTTCGATGGCACGACGGAACGAAGCTCACGGCGAACGATGTGAAGTTCACGTTCGACAGCTTGTTGCTCAAATTTCATTCCAGAACACGCGCGTCTCTCTCTCCCGTTCTCAAGCGAATCGATGCGCCGAACGACTCCACGGTCGAGTTCTTTTTCCGGCATCCTTACGCGCCACTGTTACAGCAGCTGAACGTCGAAGAAGCGGCTATCATGCCCAAGCGGCTGTTCGCAACAGGGGATCCTCTGCGCAATCCGGCGAACATTGCTCCAATCGGTACCGGGCCGTACAAATTCGTTTCGTTCGACCCGGGCAGCGAGATTCACTTCACCGCAAACGCGGATTACTTCGCGGGCGCACCCGCAATCAAGGACGTGGTGCTGCGAATCGTGCCCGACGCCTCGGTTCAGGTGATCGCGCTCGAGACGGGCGAAGTCGATTTTCTTTTTGGAATCCCCGGACCAGAACGCGGGCGGCTTCGCAAAGACAATCGATTCACCGTGGTGCAGACTCCGGGATATTCCGGTGGAAGCAACTGCGTCAGCACGCTCGCATTCAACCTGCAGAAACCGGTCTTTCGCAATATCGGCATGCGAAAAGCCATCGCTCACGCAATAGATCGCGATCAGGTAGTTGAACGAGTTCTGTTTGGCGAAGGCCGCGCAGCTTAGGCGCCGATCTCGTCAGGCATTCGATTCGCCCATGCGATGAATCTTCCCATCGCGGCGTTCGACACCGCAATCGCATCCGGCCTTCTCGACCAGGCGGGGTGGCGCAGAGCCGGCAAAGGAGTGCGCGTGGCTCACGGAGTAAAGGGAATAACCGATAACACGCCGCTCACTCTGGGCTTCACGGCAATGCCGGGTCAGACTCAGTACGGCGCGATGGCGTACAATCCGGCGAACGACATCGCGCGAATCGATCTTCGACAGACAACGCTCGCAACTTCTCTCGAGACACTCACAATGTGGCTGATACCTTCGAGAGATCCGGGGCCTCCCAAGGGTCAACTCGTGCTTGCCTGGGGCAACGTATCGCTCTCCACGGATTGGTCCGTCAGGTAGCCCGCTCCGTTCAGCGGTTATGGAAACCGCTTGAGCACTCCAGTCTGCGTAGCGAACTGCGCGCGAAGTGCCCAGGTCGATGTTGAACCTGATTGCGTCAGCGCGAAGAAGTCGAAGTCTCCGAATCTCCTGTCGCCGGCAGCATTCAGCGCGGTCCAGCCGCTCGCGCCGTAGAAACCATTAGCCGCGGTGACGAATGCGCTCTTGAGGGCAGGAGCGCGACCGCGACCGCCCGCTGCGAGATATGATTGAGCCGTCACCCACACCGCGTCATAGACCGCGAGTGCGAAAGCGTCGGGCGTCGCGTTCGCGCGCGTTGCAATGCGCGTTGAAACCGGCTGCCATCGAGCGCTGGCTCCGGCGTCAACGCCGGGAGTCGGGGTATGGAATGAGACCAGCCGCGCGAACGCTGCGGCTGCCGCATCCGTGCGAAGCGGTTCATTCAAAGCGGTTCCGTCAGTGCCATACCATCTGACTGACTTGAGGACCGGATCTGCAGCCGCAAGCTTGAAGATGTCGACGACCTCATCGAATCCTGCGTGAGCCACGGCGACAGTCGCTGTTCCGCCGGTCTCCGTAATGGCCGCTTGCACCTGCGTTTTCAATGATGCGAGCGCTGCCGGATAGTCCGCCTGGGTCGCCGCGTA
>JBDTNA010000377.1:0-3518 GCA_039933985.1 Gemmatimonadales bacterium
TATTGCAACACCTGTCCTTGCTACGATCGCGAAGGTCGTGGCTTTCCTCGCATAATGGTGAGAAGCTCGCTGCGCTCGCCTTTTGTTTGATTCGCCCGCAGCTTAACTGAAGGCGTTGACGGCCACACACCTCGCCCGCCGATAGCGTCGTCCCAAAAGTATTCGCAGCAGGTACGGCGCAGATCGCCGATGGCGGGTGCGATAGAGCCGAGTCGGCGGGAGTTGCATGACTCAGACCTCGTTTCGCTTCATCGCCTCCACCACGTTTGCCGCTGCACGCGCCGTCAGCGCCATGTACGTGATGCTCGGATTCTGACACGCGGTGCTCGCCATGCACGAGCCATCCGTAATGAACAGGTTCTTCACGTCCCACGCCTGATTCCAGCGGTTCAGAACTCCTTCCTCCGCCGTCCTGCTCATCCGCGCGCCGCCCATCTCGTGGATGCAATGCCCCGGCGGGTTCATGCCGTTGTCCTCCCGAATGTCCTTTACTCCAGCGGCGTCGAGCATCTCGGCCATCGTCTTCGCCATGTCCTTTTCCATGGCGCGCTCGTTATCCGTCCAGCGCACCTCGATGCGCGCGGCAGGAATGCCCCACTTGTCCTTCACAACCGGATCGAGGGTGACACGATTCTCCTCGCGAGGCAGAGGCTCACCGAAACCGAGTCCCGAGAAATACCAGCCGCCCAGCTCATCGATCAACGATTGCTTGAACGTCGCGCCATGGCCCGGCATCCATTGACCGCGGTCCCAACCGGATCGGCCCGTGTACGCCTGGAAGGCATACCCCCGCAGAAAATCGGGATGTTGGCTCTTCACGTTCCGGAACCGCGCGATGTAAGTGCCGTTGGGACGGTTGCCGATGGTGCGCTTGTCCGCGAAACCTGGGTAAGACCCGGACGCTCCCGAGCCAAAGTGATGGTCCATGACGTACTTGCCGAGCACGCCGCTCGAATTGGCGAGGCCGTCGGGAAATTGTGCGCTCTTCGAATTCAGCAATAGACGCACTGACTCGATGGTGGAAGCGCAGAGAAAAACAATGCGCGCCGTGTACTCCGCCTCGCGACGCGTGAGCGCGTCAATGACGCGCACTCCGCGCGCGCGGTTCTTCGCCGCGTCGTAAAGAACTTCGGCAACTACGCTGTGGGGTCGCAGGGTCAGTCTGCCCGTTGCGCGAGCAGCGGGAAGCGTCGCTGCGATGCTGCTGAAGTACGAGTTCGTGATGCAGCCCCTTTCGCACGGGCCGCAATAGTGACACGCGAGCCGCCCCCTGTGATTCTGCGTGAGGATTGCGCATCGCCCGATAGTTAAAACCCGCTCGCCGCCGAAGGCCTTGAGAATTTTTGGCCGCGCGTCAGCCTCTACAGCAGTCATTTGCATCGGCGGCAGAAAAACGCCGTCCGGAAGCTGCGACAATCCTTCGCGTCTGCCGCTAACTCCGATGAACCGCTCGACGTGCGCGTACCAAGGATCGATGTCTTGAGACCGGATCGGCCAGTCGGTTCCATGGCCATCCTTCAGATTCGCCTCGAAATCCAGATCGCTCCAACGATAAACCTGTCGGCCCCACATGATGGAGCGTCCGCCAACCTGACGACCGCGAAGCCAGTTGAACGGCGCGTCCGCAGGTGTCGTATACGGATTCTCGGCGTCTTTTACGAAGAATTTGTGGCCGAGCTCGTCGCAGGCGTAGCAACGGCTCTGAATGGGCTGGTCACGCTCCAGTTCTTTGCGATTGCCGAAGCCGCGGAAATGCATCTGCCACGGCTGCACGTGTTCGACATAATCCTTGCCAGGGTCGATCGGACCGCCTGCTTCGAGCACCAGTGTGCGGAGGCCGCGCTCGGTCAGCTCTTTGGCAGCCCATCCGCCGCTCATCCCCGAGCCGATGACAATTGCGTCGTAGTTATTGGCCTCAGGCATGCGCGTGTCCTTCGTCACCTGCAGTCTCTTCGCTCCGCGGCGTGGCGGTTCCCGACGGCCGTCTCCTGATGGTCACTGGCGCGGCGCCTTCGAACTTGCCCGGCATCACGGTCACCTTGAGCACGTCCTTCATCACACGCTCGCTCGTGAAGTAGCCGTGCACGACGAGTCCCTTGAGTCTCCAATACGTCTGCGACGGCTCCGCGCTGCGATCGCCTTTTTCGAGGCTGTCGATCATCGCGCTTCGCTTATTGGCGCTCAATTCGGTGAAGGTGACGTTGGACTCGGTGCGAGCGCGAGCGTCGATCGCGTCGAGCCCGGCCAGGGCGGCAATCCGTTCTGTCTCCGTGAGGTGCTCATTCACGATGACGTCCACGAATTTATGGACGCCGACATCAGTTGCGCTGGGCGTATCAGTTCGCGGAATGATCGTATCTGCAATCGCTCGCACGAGGGCCAGATGTGCCGGACTGAGTGCATTCGGCAACGGAATGCCGCTCGACACGCGAGACCAGGCGGCGAGGGTTTTGTCCGGGACCATACCAAGCGCTGCCGCAGATGCAAGCGCGCGGAGAAAATCACGCCGTTCCATGAATTACGTCGCGGTGAAAGAAGGAGGGTTGGACATTAGCTCATCGCAGAGACTTGTCGACGAGCGAGCTCGCCTCGGCCGCGTTACGTGAAGCCGCCGCGACGAGATCCATCGCCTCACGCTCTAGGTGCGCACCGAGTGATCGGTCGCTCAACGACGACACATTCACGCGAACGTTGTACGCGGCGCCCTTGCATCCGGCCTCAGCCAGAAGCGCAGCAACACCTGCATCCGTCACTGCGTTTGTATTTCCTTTCGCCGCAACGGTCGCAGCAAGCTCGGCAGCCTGCGCACAGAGTCTCGCTGTCTCGACAGGGACTTCTGCCGCAAAGAGCAGCGCTTTGTCAATGCGCGCGATCCTGTCAGACGAGTCCTTGGGAAGCTTGTATGCCTCGGAAACCGCGGCGTACGCATCAGCGTCACGTTCGACAAGCGTCGCCAGCGATTTCGTGAGATCATCAGCGTTGGCTGCAACGACAGTCATCTCTGGCTCGACTCCGACATACTTCTTCTTTCCGATGGTCAGTCCCGTGACCATGCGAATCAAAGCGGCCGACAGCGCGCCGGCATAAGCAGCGACACTTCCACCGCCGGGAACTGGGTCGGAAGAAGCGATTGCAGTGAGAAATTCAATCGGCGCCTTGGCGGATTGCGATCCCTGTGATGCGGCGGTGTCAGGCAGCTCGGTTGACGCGCGCATCGCGCGCGCAACCTGTCGTTCCAAAACCTGATCAGGCGTGAATCGATCTAGCTTGAGATGATTTTTTGAAGCCTCAAACAATACGCGCTCCGGTACGAGCCCTATCAGCTCGCTCCACGTCACTTCAACGCCGCCCTCGCGCGCCTTATCGCTGATGAAATCGAACACCACATGAAGCGGTGTCTGCTCCGTATCGACAAGGTTCATCGAGACCTGCGCCTGCGCGTCCACTTCCATCCCCAGGCCTTTCACCGCCTTGAATCCGCCCGATGACTCGCGAACCTGCTTCGCAATCGCCTTGGC
>JBDTNA010000378.1:0-3500 GCA_039933985.1 Gemmatimonadales bacterium
CTGTTCTCGCCACGAACACGTCATCGTTGTCCGTCACCGCAATCGCGCGCGCATGCACACGGCCCGAGCGAGTGATCGGAATTCATTTCTTCAATCCACCGACAGTTCTTCCGCTGGTGGAAATCGTTCCCGGAATCGGAACGTCGTCCGAGGTGACCGAGAGCTCGTTCAAGCTGATTGGGGCGTGGGGAAAGAAACCTGTTCTCGCGTCCGACACTCCAGGCTTTATAGTCAATCGAATCGCCCGCCCATTTTACGGCGAAGCGCTTCGCATCTACGAGGAAGGTATCGCCGACATGGCGACAATCGACTGGGCGATGCGCGAGATCGGCGGATTCAAGATGGGCCCGTTCGAGCTGATGGATTTCATCGGCAACGACATCAACTTCACCGCGACGAAAAGCGTTTATGAAGCGCTGTTTCACGATTCGCGTTTTCGTCCGACCATCACGCAGCAGAGAATGTTCGACGCTGGATTCCTCGGCCGCAAATCCGGGCGCGGATACTACGACTACGGTCCCGGCGCGGTCATGCCCGAACCGAACAAGGATCCCGAGCTCGGCCAGATGATCTTCCGTCGAATTCTGTCGATGCTCATCAACCAGGCCGCCGACGCCCTGTACCTTAGAGTAGCCTCGGCCCAGGATATCGATCTCGCGATGACGCAGGGGGTCAATTATCCCAAGGGACTTCTCGCGTGGGCCGACGAGCTGGGCATTCCCGAGACGGTAAAATGGCTGAGCGCCCTTCAGGATTTCTATGGCGAGGAGCGGTACAGGCCGAGTCCGCTGTTGAAGACCATGGCAGCGGATGGGTTCACATTCTTTAGCGCCTGAGCCGGCTCACTGGAAAGGTGAAACGATAGTGAGCGACACCTTTGAAAACGCAGCTGCATTAGATGCGACGGGACCTGGCTCGAAGTAGCTGCCCACCTGCCAGCTTGCCAAGCTGGGAGGCAAACCATTCACCGTAAATCCGATCGTATTCACACTTCCCGTCGAATTCGAAGCACCAGCCACTTGATCGATTCTGACGCCATCGGCTGGCAGGCCGCTGCCACTGATGACGTAGTACGCTGCTCCGCTTACCGGCGCAAACGAAAGCCTCACTTGTCCGGAGCCAGTTTGTACAGCGGCGAAGCCCGATGGATTGGGCGGCGGAAGGACGTTCAGCGTCACAGCGGTGTATTCCGTTACTGGTGTCGACAATGCGCCTGGCTCGAAATAGCTGCCGACCCGCCACGCTGAGAGGCCACTTCTAACAGCTGTCACCGTGTATGTCATGAAGGCATCCGGCGCAGTTGCGGATGTGGCAAACCCGAGCCCGTCCAACAACACCTTCGTTCCCCCTGCCGGCAAACCAGTGCCAACTAACCAGTAGTACGCTGCGCCACTCACCAGCTTCCATCGGATCGTTACCTGTCCAGGGGCAACCTGCACCGCAGTCAAATCGGTAGGGTTCGGCGGCCCTATCACGTCAAGCGCAACCTTTGTGAATTGCGATGCCTCGGACGAGATCCCACCCGGATCGAAATAGCTGCCAACAAACCAGTCTCCGCGGCCTGCACGGATTCCAGTTGCGGTGAAGTCAACCATGGCAACCGAGGCTGCGGTGCTGACCGGAGGGGCGCTCGTGTTGAACGCATTGGAGTCCTCGGAGAGAGGAGCGGAGTTAGACACCGAGCTGCCACTCGCTCCAGCCGAACCGCCGCTCACCCGCGCCCCGCCCGGTGGTATGCCGGTTCCCGTCAGCACATAATAGGACGCACCGCTCACTGCCTCCCAGATAAATTGCACTTTACCGGGACCAATCTGCCTCGCAATAAATCCCGAAGGGTTGATCGGCGGTTTGACGTTCAGCCAAACGCGTGGGAATTCCGTTTCTGGTGTCGACACTGCGCCCGGATCGAAATAGCTCGCCAGCGTCCATCTTCGGAGTCCCGAAGCAACACCATTCGCTGTCAGCTCGACAGTTCCGCTGCTCGTCGCGGTTCCAGCGCTCGACACGCCGGCAGCGAGATTTGCCTGAACTGTAGCTGAGCTATCGGGGAGGCCTGGTCCTCTCACGACGTAGTACGCAGCGCCCGCCACAGGTTGCCACGAGAGCTTGACGCGCGCGGAGCTGATCTGCACTGCTGTGAAGCCCGTTGGATTGACGGCCGCAGGCGGTATGACATTGAGCAGCGTCCTGGTAAACTCCGATGCCGGCGTCGAGACTGGGCCAGGTTCGTAGTAACTGGCAACCTTCCATTCCTGCAGACCCGAGGGAACACCGGTCGCTGTGTACGCCGCGATCATTATCTCGGGCGTATTTCCCCCGACGCCGTTTACTCCAAAAACCTTCACCCCACCTTCGGGCAGTCCTGGTCCGAAAAGAACGTAGTATGTCGCTGCAATCACCTCCTGCCATGAAAGTCGTACAACACCTGGTGCGATCTGAACGGCGCTGAAGCCAACTGGATTCACCGGCACGGGTGTTGTCGGCGGCGGGGGGGCAGGGACGCCAACCTTGGTTGCTGTGCTCGAGGATGTCGGGGTTGATGAAAGTGGCAGTGCGGCCGCGCCAGGTATTGGCGTCGACGGTAACAACAGCGGAGTTGGCGCAGGCGTGGATGTGGTTGACCCAGGTGTTGATGTTGTTCCTGTCGCAGGTGCAGGTCCAGATGCAGGCGCAGGCGCTCGAACGGGAGACGAAATCGGCGCGGCAGTAAGCGGAGAGGTCGGTGCTGTTGTAGTTCCCCCACCCGTTTTCACAGCTGCCGTCATCGCGGCAAGCCTCGGCGCAACGCTCGCGGTTGTACATGCGACCGGATTCAACTTGTTGTCGGGTCTGCCGACCGAGAACGTTCCCGAACCCTTCGCGGAAACTCCGGCGACGCGCATGTTCGGCGGCAGCACGCTAGCAGGATAAACCGCAGTGATTGTTGCACTGCTACCCACCGACGCACCCTGGCATGCGCACGCCAGCAGATGATACGCGTCCTGATATTGTGGGGCGACTGCATTCCCGGTCACGGTCATGTCGAAGTCGGCCATGCTGACACGGTCCCCATTCGGGGCGCGCGGCACCTCGCCAGTCTTTGCGTCGCGGACCTGAAGGCGAACCGCGGCGCACGATCCTATCGGAACGGGACTCGCGGCGACGACCGTCACGATCCAGGGATCTTGTGCGCTCGCGATCAGCGGTACAAGAGAGCCCCCGACCAGCACAACGGAGAGGCGTACGAGCAGCCCAGGCGCCAAGCAACCTTCGCGAATCGAGGTGATCGAGCTTTTCATGCTGCGATAACGCGAGCTTCTACAGAGCGAAAATGAAGATACGTTTGATTTCCACAGCGCGCGATCCGGGAATGCCGGTGGCCCAGCTCGCCTCCGCAGCACCTGGTGATGCTGTCACCTTCTTCAGCGGTTGATACCGAGTATTTTTAGCGCAATGACAGGTACGATTTCCTCGGAAGCCGAGGCCGGCGCGTTGCAGCTAAATCCGCGTTTCGACTGGAA
>JBDTNA010000379.1:0-3444 GCA_039933985.1 Gemmatimonadales bacterium
CCTCGACGAAGATGCTCGACTTCTTGCTGCTTCCGTTGTCGTTGAACGTCGTGCGCGGGATCGTGTTGCTCGTGCCTTCCCCACGCCATGCACCCAATACCGCGGTGGTGTGGTTGAAGGGGCGGCTGTCGTAGTCGGTGATCTGCTTCGCGTCGTTGTACTTGTCGACGCCTCTCACGCCCTGAAAGAGCGCAGAGAGATCGAACCCGTGAAAATCACCGGCCAGGTTGAGGCCGTATGAAAGTCTTGGAATGGGATTGCCGATGAATGTTCTGTCGTCATCGTTGATGACTCCGTCTGCATTCAGATCCTTGAAGCGGATATCGCCGGGCTGATTTGGCGGATTCAGCGTCTTCGAGAGGTGCGCCTTGATCTCGGCCACGTTCTGATAGATGCCTTCCATCACGTAACCATAGAAAGCGCCCAGCGGCTGCCCGACTTCGGTCTTGTAAACGTCACCGGAGATGTTCGGCAGGTTGGGATGCAGCTTCTCTACGTTGTTCTTCACCGTGGCGGCGTTCGCATTGATGCTGTACTTGAACGCGCCCGCTCTGTTCTTGTAGTCGAGTGCGACTTCAAATCCCTTGTTGCTCACTTCGCCGGCGTTTACGATCGTCGGAGAAACGTTCCCTACTATTGAAGGAAGTGAGATCGGCAGCAGAATGTCGGACGTGAGCTTCGTGAAGTAATCGAGGGAGAGGTACAACTTGTTGTTCAGCATCCCCATGTCGATGCCGACGTCCTTCTGCGTGGTGGTCTCCCACTTCAAGTCGGGATTGCCATAGCGCGAGATCAGATACTGGTCGCCCGATCTCCGCAACAGGGTAAGGAATGCGTAGTTGTCGATCTCCTGGTTTCCGAGCTTTCCAACGCTTGCTCTGAGCTTTACATCCGACACGAAGTTCACATCCTTCATGAACTTCTCGTTCGAGATGTTCCAGCCGGCCGATACCGACGGGAAGTAGCCCCATTGGTTATTCTCGGCGAACCGCGACGATGCGTCGGCTCTGATGGTTGCTGCCACGAGGTATCGCGTGTCGTACGAGTAGGTCGACGAGCCGAACAATGAGAAAAGGGCCCACTCTGAAGCGGACCCTCCGGTGTTCTGGCTTCCTGTACCACCGTAGTTGAGATACTGAAACGGCGCGGTCGAAAAATCGTAGCGCTGTCTCGAGCCGCCAACGGAGGACGAGTAATTGGTGATGTACTCGGTTCCAGCGAGGGCGGTGAACCCGTTCTTCGTTGTATTCTTTGCGTAGTTCAGAGTGTTGTTCCAGGTGACCGTGGTCTCCTGGCCTCTGTCTTCGTTCAGCGCGGTCGGGCGATTCTGCCGGCCGAATCCGTCGGTCGCATTTCCTCCACCGCCGTTGTCACCGAAGTTCTGGGCAAACGCCTTGTTGTGCGTCTGGCTCAGGTCGAGTCCAAGGTTGCTCTTGAACTTGAGATCTTCACTCTTCAGAAGCGCGTATTCGGCGAACACATTTCCGAACGTCTTGAAGTTGTTCCGCTTGTCACTGGTGTAGAACGCCAGCGCGACAGGATTCGCGCCGAACTCGAACTTGTTGTTCGAGTTGTCCCACGGCGCCGCATAGAAAGGCAGGTCGGTGAACGGATCAGCGGCGGTGTAAGTTGGATCCGTCGGGTTTTTGTAAACCGCGATGATTGGCGGCCTGATCAGCGCATGACGGATGATTCCCGGCGCATCTCCCTTTGAGGACAGCTTGTCCTGCGCGGCATACGAGAGCTGAAGATTGGTGCCGACGTTGAGGCGATTGCTCAATCCGGCGTTGATGTTCGTCCGGAAATTCATCCGGTTGTATCTGTCATTGTTGAAAACGACGATACCGTCCTGCTTGTACATCCCGAACGAGCTGAGGAACCTGACCTTCTCCGTTCCGCCGCTGGATGTGAGCTGAACGTTCTGAGAACGGCCGGTCTCGAAGAGCTCATCCAGCCAGTTCGTATTCGCGAGGTCGGTGCGGGTCTTGGCCGCGGTGTACGGGTTCGTACCGCTGTTCCCCGAGTTCTTCCAGGCTTCCTCGACCTTGTCGAGATACTGACTTGCATTCAGCATCGTTGGCAGGTTGGCCGCCCGTTGAACACCACTATAGTAGGTGATGTCCGACGATACCTTGCCGGACTTTCCACTCTTTGTCGTGATGACGATGACACCGGCAGAAGCTCTCGATCCGTAGATCGCAGCGGCTGCGGCATCCTTTAGAACCGTCAGCGACTGCATGTCCGCTGGATTCAGGAACGAGATGTCCCGCGTCGGAACGCCGTCGACGATGAACAGCGGGCTGTTGTTGCCGATCGTGCCTTCGCCACGGATGCGGATGCTGATCTCTTCACCAGGCGCACCGGTGCTTTGCGTGATCTGCACGCCGGCGACCTGACCCTGAAGAACTTGCGCTACGTCGGCGACTCTTCGTGACTCGAGCTCGGCGACAGGGACGGTAGAAACCGCGCCGGTGATATCGGATTTCCTTTGCGTCGAGTATCCGACGACGACCACCTGATCCAGAAACGAAGCGCTCGGTGCAAGAGCGAAGTCGACGTTGGCGGTCGCTCCGGTTCCGATAACAACGTTGCGAACCTGCGACTGATATCCAATCCGGCGAGCACGAATGTCCCGGTTCCCCTCAGGTACTCCGCTCAAGCGGAACGTACCGTCACTCCCTGTTACAGTGCCGCGTTGGGTTCCTTCAACCAACACGGTGACGCCGACTAGCGGCTGTTGGGTCGAGCTGTCGATCACTCGGCCGGCTATGGTACCGCCTGGCGACTGTGCGCCCAGCGCGACGCTCCAGAGAATGCCTGTAAGCGCAGGAAAGAGGTAGCGAACGGTTGCCATCGGGTGCACTCGTGAGGTGGGAGAGACGAGCGATACAATTTTTCTTAGGGAGATTCCCTCCGTGAACACCGCCCGCGGGTTTGGATAAGTCAATGGAGGCTAGTGGACCGCGAGACGCCGGCAGCGAGTGCGACGCGATCACGCATTGTCGCATTATGTTCGATACGAGATGAGAATTACTGAGCGTGTGTTGCCAACCGTGTTGGTCTTACAATGTCCGAGACGATTGTCTTCTCCCAGCAGCGTGAGAGTTGGCTGCTGCTTCGGATAAAGTGTGCTATCCGCAAATTCTGAAAAATTGCAGATGTGCGCAAAAACACGCCAAACGCGATCTGGAGCCGAATAAATAACTTCCGGCCGGGTGCGCGCATTGGCCTTCTGAGTCGTCGCCACTCCCGTCGGATGTAATCGTTTTCATTTGGATTCAAAAGGGGACCCATACAGTGCCCGGTTTTTGCGAGCTCAAAAAAAACCTGCGGCTCATTGGCTGCAGGCATTAGTGGCATGTGACGCACTCGAATTTTTCTACCTCCTCCCGACAGGCCCGGAGGGAATCGAACCCCCAACCGCCGGTTTTGGAGACCGGTGCT
>JBDTNA010000380.1:0-3440 GCA_039933985.1 Gemmatimonadales bacterium
ACCTGGCTTGCCCTGCCGAAGGGTCTCAGCCCAGCGCGGCAGAACCGCTGCATAAAAGGGTGCGCAAGCGACATTCTGACGATTATCTCCCGCGGCGCAGTCGTCGACGCCGGGCGATCCGTGAGTGTAAGCCAGTCCTCAACCGCGGGGTCGAGCGATAGCTCGATAGTGACTTTCCATTGCACGCCTCGGTGCGTCAGTTCGATCACGCGCGAGCTTCCGGACGGGTCCGGTGTAAGCGACTGAGGGGGAGCGTCGGTAACCGGCGGCAGGCTGCTCTGGGCCTCAAGCACCGGCGGGACTTCTTTTTCAATCGTCTCGGCGACCCGGGCGTTGGCCTTTTCCGCCTCTGCTCGCAGTTCGCGCTGCGCCACGCGAGCCCGAAAGCCCTCGGCTTCGGACAGCAAAGGCATCGCCTCGGTTTCAAGTTCGTCGCGAAGGAGTTCCAGGAAAGGCTGCTCGTGGTCCTCCCACTTGAATCCGTCCTTCGTGTGGCTGACCTCGAAGCCTTCCAGGTGAATCTCGCCGAACAGCCGCTGCTTGCGGTATGAGTTGCCGCTGCCGAATATGTACTCCGGCCTGTACGGCTCGTCGCCGCTTCCCTCTATCAGGCGATTCCGCCGGAAGAGCGCGAATCCCGCCGTGGCCGTGCTCGCCACTTCCCTGAGAGCCGCGAACCCAAAGGCCCTCAAGCCGCCGCCGAAATCGAAATCGAAGTCGCGACACCAGCGACGCGGCGGCTCGTCAGGCGCTTTGAAGTAGGGTTGGACGAGAACTGGCGGGGTCTCGTAACGGAGCTTGTCGCCGTCGAAATACAGGTCGAGTACATCTTCGCGCAGGAAAATGCGGTAGATGCTCGCGAGATGCTCTTTGATCTTGCCACCGGTCCGGGTCTGCAGCTTGTTGTAAGGGTCGAGCAACGTGATCTCGGTGAAGTGACTGTCCGGCGCGGCGGGAGATTCAACGACTTCCAATTCCTCGATGTCATCGCGAACGATGCTGGCGATTTCGAAGGAAATGGTCCGCTCCACCGGCTCGCCGAGCGCGGACGTCCGAACCTTCCAGCGAGGCGCGAACCAGCATGCGGCGCTCTTCATTCCCATGCCGAATTCGGCCAGGCCCGTCGTCTCGGGAGGCAATTCAGCCGGACGGAACGCGCGTGCGTATTCGCTGCTCGCGATACCCGCCGCATTGTCGCGGATCTTGATGCGCAGTTCGTCGGACCGATCGAGTTCGATCTCGACTTTGAGACGGAAGCCGTCACCGTGCAGCCGCCGGAGCGCGTCTCGATTCCCGGTATAACTCTGCAACGCGTTGTCAACGAATTCAGCCATGGCAAACCACGGCTTGTAGTTCAGATGCCGGAGCACTGAAAGGATGCCGACACCGGGCCGGATGTTGACGCTCGTGAGCGGCTGTGTAGCCATAGGTTTCAAGTAAAGCGACTACGCTTCCGAACTCTTGAGCATGGATCGTACGACCGCCTTGACCACGTTCACGTGCACGGCATTGCCGAGGGCCTGAAATGCTTCGTCGCGCGCGTTCGGGAGTTGATGGTCGTCAGGAAACCCCTGAAGGCGCAGCCCTTCGACTCGGGTGATAAAGCGGCGTTTCGGCCCGAGTATGGGTGCTTGCGTGGTGGTCATCGCCACGAGCGCCGGGCAGGCGAGGTACCGTTTGGCGCGAAGGCCCGAGGGCCGGAATTGAAGAACGCAATCCCATAGGTCGCGCTCCTCTCCCTGGCAGTTCCACTCAAGCTTCCGAAGTGAGGAGGGAAACCTGCGTAGGTCTCGAACCCAACTCGCGGGAATGTAAGGCTGGATCTTTCGGAACCATTCACGGTTCTGACTAATGAACCTAATCTTCCAGTGCGGAAACGTCTTCTCGTCGGTCCTGGCGTAGCTGGGGAACAACTCCAGGATTTCCGCCTTGGGCCGGCCGTGCCATGGGCCGTTCCGCCGGACCATTGCTAGGAGCTCCGCACGTGTGCTCGTAGATGGCGTTCGTGATTCAAAGGGATACCTGGCGTGTATCTCGTCGCCCCAAATTGGAAAGGATGGCAATCCGATCTCCGACGGAATGGCACGCAACAATTCGTTCCAATGGTCGATGCACCGAACCCGGTGCTCGGGGAGCGCTGTCTCGCTTCGGTCTGCCGAGGAGAGTTCGCGTTGGGTCTGCACGACGTCGGAGAGTGTTGTTGTTCGATCTCTGTTTCTCTTTGGAAATGGATCTTTCGGGAGGGGTTCTGTGCTCGCGACGATAAAGAAGCGCTCGCGCGTATGCGGATAGCCGAGATGATGCGGCGAGATCAGGCCGTGGCCGCCGCTGCGGACGTGCTCGGTTCCTCGCACTTCGTAATCGAGATCTTCAAGCGTTTCACGAACGATGTCCCAGGTGCGACCGTCATCATGCAGCTCGAAGTTGCCGACGTTTTCCAGGACCACGTATCGCGGTCGGCGCTTCTTCACGATGGACACGATCTCGTGGAACAAAGTGCCGCGCGTCTTGTCCCTCAACCCTTTTTGATCGCCAGATTTTGAAAACGGCTGACATGGAAATCCAGCGCACAGAATGTCGTGCTGGGGGACCTTCTCGCTGGAAATTCGGATGTCGCCATGCACGCGCCGCGCAGGGATGCTGAAGTTCTTCTTGTACAGCTCCTGAAGCTCCGGGTTGATTTCCGAAGCGAAAACGCATTCGTGACCTAATGATGTGAGGGCGAGATGGAAGCCACCGAGGCCAGAAAATAGGTCGATGAATCGCAGGACCGCAACTCCTTCCGGAACAGATAGAACAGGGATACGGGCGGAGGTCAGTTCTGCATGTCTTTGGTTTGCTACGAATTGTAGCAAGTTCTTGATGGATCAGGGGTCTGGCGGCCGGCGGGCGGCGCTTTGAATGGCCCACGCTCCCAGTTCAGCCCCAATATATATGGCTGGATATGGCTGGACTTATGGCTGGATGCCGAGTATAACGGATCTAGATTTATAGCTGGATATGGCTGGATTTATGGCTGCCGCTCTCAACACCAAGACCGTGGTCATCGAGCCCGAGATGCTCGACATCATCGCCGAACTGGACGAGTTCAAGGGTGCCTGGCGCGCGCTGAGCACGCTGGCGCCGGAGCGTTTGTCCGCCTTGCGGCGCGTGGCGACGATCGAGAGCATTGGGTCGTCGACGCGCATCGAGGGCAGCAAGCTGTCGGATCGGGACGTCGAGAAACTGCTGTCTAACGTCGACATCCGCTCGTTTGAAACGCGAGACGAGCAGGAGGTCGCGGGCTACGCCGGCGTCATGGAGACCATCTTCGCATCGTGGTCCGTCCTGCCGCTCACGGAGAACCACGTCCGGCAACTCCACCGCGACTTGCTGCGGTACTCGACGAAAGACGAGCGCCATCGCGGCGACTACAAAAAGCTGGACAACCACG
Source organism: Gemmatimonadales bacterium (assembly GCA_039933985.1). GTDB lineage: Bacteria > Gemmatimonadota > Gemmatimonadetes > Gemmatimonadales > Gemmatimonadaceae > UBA4720. The sequence continues at coordinate 3,434 of JBDTNA010000380.1, forward strand.
TCGAGGC
>JBDTNA010000381.1:0-3439 GCA_039933985.1 Gemmatimonadales bacterium
ACGAAGCGATAGCCCCGATCTTCCTTCTCGCGCAGTCCATCGCCGTGCTCTACACGCGCCTTCCATCCCGCAAGCTGGCCTTCCCATGCGCCGACGTGATACTCGACTCCGATGTCCTTGCGGAGAATCTCGTCACCCCAGCAGTCGTGATTGCCAGCGATCCAAAGGATCGGAATGCCGCTGTCGCGAAGATCAGCGAGGGCTGCGAGCGCGCGGAAGCTGCTCCGCGGAATTACGGATTTCCATTCGAACCAGAAATCGAACAGGTCGCCGTTGATCAACAGCGAGCCCGCGCGCCCCTCGAGGCTGCGCAGAAACGCGACGAGGGACCTTTCGATATCGAGAGACGCTACACCGAGGTGAGCGTCGGAGATCACGTAGCAGGGACCGTTGAGCACTCGCGAATGTTAGCGGGGTGGGGAATCGTCCACAAACCTCGGTGTATCCTTATCTTTAGCCCCATGACCGCGGCAGGCCCTGTAGAAATAGCGAGTGAAATCGAGTTTCTCGTCCGATATTCCGAAACAGATCAGATGCAGGTCGTGTATCACGCTAACTATCTCGTCTGGTGCGAGATGGGGCGCACCGACCTCATTCGGCGACTCGGAACGTCGTACGCGGATCTCGAAAAGCAGGGGGTCAAGCTGGCCGTGATTGATGCAACGCTCCGGTATCACGGCGCGGCGAGATACGAAGACCGGATTCGTGTCAAAACCGTGCTCAGCGATGCGCGGTCGCGAAGTGTCACCTTCCAGTACACGATTGAAAACGCTGAAACGGGTGTAAAGCTCGTCAGCGCGTCAACCACGCTTGCTTCCATGAACGGCGACGGCAAGCTGGTCGCCATGCCGGCTCACCTTCGAACTGCACTCGAGAATGCAATTGCGTAACATCCGAGCCTCGCTGGTCCTCTCATTTACGTTCGCGAATTCGGCCGGCGGCCAGACCGCCGTTCGAGCGCCATCGCCGTTGGAAAGCCGGCTCTATGCGCGGCTTCTGTCGATGACTGACTCGCGCACGTTCGATCGCGCACTCGTGGACAGCACGCTCGCTTCGACATGGGCACCGCTTCGGGCCGCTGGATCACTTGCCATTGGACAGGTCGGTGCAGCGCACGGCATGCCGGGAGCGATGCTGCTGCGAGCGTTGTTGAGCGACAGGGATCAGACCGTCGCGTCGAACGCTGCATACTCGCTCGGACTTCTGCGTGATTCGATGTCGGTGCCGGCGCTGTCGGCATCTCTGAATGCCACGCCGCGTGTCGCGAGAGAAGCAGCCTGGGCACTCGGAGAAATCGGCGCACCGGCTCGAGCCGCAATCCTTGACGCGATGGCCGCTCAGAGGACCGACGACGCGCGAACGATTCAACTGCTCCTCGCCGCGGCGAAGCTCCGTCCCCTTCCGGTGGCCGAGCTTCGTCCATTCCTGGCCGTGAGCGAGAAATCACACGTTCAGTGGGCGGCGGCATACGCTATCGCTCGATTCCGCGCGCCGGCGGGCGTTCGCGACTTGATCAATCTTCAGACGAACGCGCAGTTCGTTCACGCCGGCGTCAATGATGCGGCGGCTTATCCAACGGCCCAGACTGCGGTTCCGGCAGTTATCCCAACCGCGGAAGCGTACGTAAATCCCGCTCTCGGTCGTCAACGGACGCGCGCTGACATCGCGCGCGGGCTCGCGAAGACGGCCGCCGGAGATTCACTCGGCGACATGGCATTTCCTGTTTTGCTGGGAATGATCGGCGACGCCCACCCGCACGTTCGAATCAATGCGGTCCGATCGCTGGCGACGTACGGAGCGAAAGCGCGTAGCTCGGTGACGGGCGCAACGCGAGACGCAGATGCGAATGTCAGGATCGCTGCCGCTCAGTCGCTTGGAACAGTGCTCGACTCCACGCTGGCTGTGTGGACACCACTTTGGCAGAACGACACGAGCCTGATGTATCGCTCGAGCCTGCTTGCATCGGCGGAACGTGCGGGCGCCCGGCTTCCGGCGATGAATGAGTGGGTTGGGCACCGTGACTGGCATTTCAGAGCGGCTGCATTGAGTGCCGCGGGAGCGTCTCCGGATACGGCAGTTGTTGCCCGTGCCGCTCGTGCAATGCTGAGAGACGCAGACGGTCGAGTAAGAGCGTCGGCGTATGGCTACCTTGCGGGCAATGACACGGTTTCGTTCCCCGCACCCGTTCATGCGGTACTGATTTCCGGCCTCAACGATTCCGATTTCTACGCGCGTGCAACGGTGATCGGGAATCTGGCGGCGCACCCAAAAGCCGCAGATGTCTCGGCTGTCCTTGCTTCGTATGCAAAATCTCTTGCTGATTCTGGCAACGACGCGCGCATTGCGGCGATACAGTATCTCGCCGCCGCATGGAAGAAAGACAGCGCCGCGTTCTCTCCGGCGCTTCGTACCCAGGTGTCGTTGCTTCGAGCTTCCGACGATCCGCTCGTGCGCGCGGCGGCTGAAAGCGTATCCGTCTTTTCAAAATGGCCGTCGACGTCAGGAAACCCTCGGCCACTTTCGTGGTACCAGACTATTGTCGACACGTACGCGGTCCCGGCTCTTCAGGGAAAAACGCAGCGAGCCACAATCCGAACCCTGCGCGGCGACATAGTGCTCGAGCTCTTCGGCGCTGATGCGCCGATCACCGTCTGGAACTTCATGAACCTCGCACGTACCGGCTATTACAGGGGAACCGGATTCCATCGGGTAGTTCCGAATTTCGTTGCGCAGGACGGTGATCCCCGCGATGACGGTAACGGTGGTCCGGGATACGCGATTCGCGATGAGATGAATCCGCGTCGCTACGAGCGCGGCGCGCTCGGCATGGCGCTGTCCGGTCCGGATACGGGCGGCAGTCAGTATTTCATCACACATTCTCCACAACCGCACCTCGACGGGCACTACACGGTATTCGGCCGGGTTCTTCAAGGGTTTCGCGCGCTCGACGGGATAGTTCAGGGTGACCGTATTCTTTCCATCGTGGTTAAATGAAATTTCGTTTTGTGCGGCGGTACATGCCGCTGTTGCTGATCGCGGCATGTGCGCCGCATACGCACCCGTTAACCGGCACGCTGGCGCCTGAGCGCCGGCTTCAGGCAATCGAGCTCGCTCCGGGTCACCGTCGCATCGTGTTCAGGTGGGACTATGAGGAGAATGCACTGAGGGCGCGCGGTGAGGGTGCGATACGGGTCGCTTCGCCCGACAGCGCCCGACTCGATCTCTTTCTCAACGGCGGTCTTGCTGTTGGCCGCGCGACCCTGATCAAAGACAAGTTTCGTGCGACCAATCAATCGCAGGTCGAGCGCGTCCTTCCGCCGCCCGCGATGATGTGGGCCGCACTCGGCCGTCTTGCGATTCCAGCACTTCCTGATACGGTAGTTACTGTTGAAGGTGATGTGCTTCACGCGGACATCGGGCGACCGACGGCGTGGCGAGT
>JBDTNA010000382.1:0-3436 GCA_039933985.1 Gemmatimonadales bacterium
ACGAGTGCATCGGCTTGGCCGAGTAGCCTTCGTGGCTGATGGACTGAGGCATGAGGCCGAAGAACACCCGCTTGTCGCCGTCGCGGTATTCTGCGGTCGTGCGCGACAAGCGAAGCGAATCCATGAACCCGAACGCGCGAGACACACTTGGCCATAGCTTCTCGAGCTGCTGTTTATCGCCCGTGTGCCGATAGTACTCGGCCACCACGTAAATGAACTCGCCGTTGCTGTCGTTCTCGGGTACGGGATCCGCGCCGCGAGTGTCGACGCAGCATGGAATCTTTCCATTAGCGAATTGAAAGCGCGCATACCAGTTGATGAACTCGCGCACTTCGTCGAATTGGCCGAGTCGAAGGAGAGCGGTCGAGGTGAGCGATCCGTCGCGTATCCAGGATCTCTCGTACGAGCGTGATCCAGGTTGAATGGCCGGCCCGTCACGATTGATGAGGATGTCTGCGAGGTTCGCGCGAATCGAGCTGCTAAAGTGCGCTGCAGACGGCGGCAGCGTGATCGCAACCCGGTTCAGCTTCTCTCTCCATATCATCTCGACCGTAGCGAGACTGTTGCTCGTCCAGTCGTGGTCGCAGCGTTCCGCGGGCGGCGCAGTCAAACACGATGACGCTGACGTGTGAAGCGGGACCGCTACATCGATTGTCGTATCGCCTTTTGCCGCGAGACGGACATCCCACGATAATGCGCCGGATGCTCTGCCGAGTTGATCGCGGGCTCGCACTGATGACGGCATTTTCGATTGCCTGAGCATGTCAACGATGTTCCCCTCGTCGAACGACATCGCGCCGAATCTCGTCGGCGGAGTCAGAGGGATGACCATTCGATCAGCGTTTATCCTGACCCGGCCGTTTACGAATGAGATGCTGTCGATCGGGGCGAATCCACCCGGAGTATTCAGGAACTGCCACGGTGGATTTACCTGAAACGGTCTCATCGCGACGTACAGCGTCGCTCGCTGCGCGACGGCCGTCAGATTCCTGATTCGATACTGTGCATAAAGCACCGATGAATCAGGCTCCCCTGAAGCGAAACCGGTGAGAGTCATCTCCAGTGTCGGAGTTCTCCAGGTCGCGGTCGGGATTGGAAGCCCGTCGCCCACGGACCCCGTGCTGCGGACCGCATCGTTCCACGTGTTGAGTTTTCCGTTGGCGAAAAGGAATGGCTCGAGGGAGAACTGCGCCTTACCCGTTTCGAGAGAGCCCTGCTCGTCGATCAACGCCTCGCGAGTGTCACCGCTAACGCCAATGACAGTCCAGTACGATTGCTTTCCCGAGAAGTATCTGGGGTAGCTGCCCAATCGCGCGTCGTGTGCGACAGCCGTCAAGAAGTCGTTCATCGTCGCCGACCATGTGAGCGGCTTCACGTCGATGTTCTTCAGTCCGGCGATGAATGGCGCGGTCGCCCTGAATCGGGATCCTGGCGGAAGAGTGAAGCGGATATATCGAGCGTCAGATTCCGGAAGGTGGAGATAGTCCCGGGTGGAGGTACTACGACTCAGAGTGTAGACCGGTGTGAAAGTCCTTCCGTCGATCGACGTACTCACTGTATATGATGCCGGTCTCGTGCTCTTGTCCCAGTCCAGCACCAGCCCGCCGAATTCCCTTCGCTTGAGAAAATCGATCTCGACGTGGCGATTCGACGGTGGTCCGGCGAGCGACATCTTCGGCTTGAGATTGTAAGCGCCTTCCGGATCGAGCGGCGTCAGCTTGAGATCGTCGATCCATACGGTGCCTTTTCCGCCAGTTCCCGCGGTGATGGCGATCTCGATGCCTGCGACGTTCTTCATTTCGCCGCCGCCGATCGGGCCCCAGGCGAACGTGATCTGCCGCTTCTTCCGTGTTACGGTGCGCCACTCTTTCGGAAAAACGAAGTTCGGCTGATTCGACCACCAGACGTTCTCGCCGCTCGGATCGATGAGCTTGAACTCGAGCGTGTTGAGGGGCGCGTCAGCGCGAATCGAAAAAGTGAATTCGTGGTTCTTCGAAAGCGCGAGCTTCACGTCGCGATGAGCAACCGCGTATCCGCCGTGTCCATGGAAATCGAAATCGAGGCGCATCGCCTTTCCGCGAATCCCGCCGTCCTGTCCGATTTTCAGAGTGACATCATCGGACGGTATCGCCTTCCACGCGGCGACAGACTCGAAATCGTCGATGACGGTTCCCGCCTGAAGCAGCATCATCAGACGCAAAGCGGGAACGAGAGCGATCATCCTTTCACGCTCCCCGCCATGACACCCTGGATGTAGTAGCGCTGCAGGAAGAGGAATACGAGCATCACCGGAATGACGGTGATGACCGAGCCAGCCATCATCAGCTCAGTATCCTGAACATGCTCACCGGAAAGATTCGCGAGCGCGACCGGCAGCGTGTAGTGCGACTCATCACTCAGCACGATCAACGGCCACATGAAATCGTTCCACGTTGCGAGGAACGTCCAGATCGCGAGCGTCGCAAGAATCGGAACGATGCCGGGAACAACGATCGACCAGAAGATGCGAAGCTCCGATGCACCATCCACCCGAGCTGCGTCGAGCATCTCGTCGGGAATTGAGAGCGCGTACTGCCGAACCAGGAAAATGCCGAAGATGCTGGCGAGTCCTGGAATGATCACTCCCCAGTAAGTGTTGATCATCCCGAGATTCTTCAGGAGAAGAAACAGCGGCAGCATCGCCACCTGAACGGGAAGAACGAGGCCCATGGAGAGCGATTTAAAAAGGCGGTCACGTCCCCTGAAGCGCAGCTTTGCAAACGCGTATCCGGCAAGTGCATTGATCGCGAGCGAACTCAGCGTTACGACGATCGAGACGAAGGCGCTGTTGAGCAGGTAGCGGCCAAGGTTGAGTCGTGTGAACAGGTCCAGGTAGTGATCGAATGTCACGCGACTCGGAAAGAACCTTGGCGGAAAGCTGCTCGCTTCTCCGGACGGCATGAGTGAAGCAGATACCATCCACACCATCGGCAGCAGTGCCATCACCGCGCCGATCAGCAGGAGCGAGTAGAGGAGAATCTTCGAGATTCGGTCGCGGTTGCGCATCGACGTCATCGAGTCGTGCTCGGCGCGCGCCGTCATGCGCGCTCCTTCTGAAGCCGGAACTGCACGAGAGTTGCGAGCAGGATCACGATGAAGAGCACGAACGCGATAGCTGCAGCGTATCCCATTCTCCACCAGCGGAATCCTTCCTCGTACATGAGCAGGACCACACTCGTCGTGCTTCTCAGCGGTCCACCCTGCGTCATTACATACGGCTCGGCGAACAGCTGGAAGTAACCGATCATCGTGATCACCGTCACGAAAACGAGCGTCGGCGCGAGCATCGGCAGCGTGATGTTGAAGAATCGACGAAACGGTCCGGCGCCGTCGATGGCCGCTGCGTCGTAGAGCTCTTCGGGAATCGCCTGAAGTCCGGCGATGAAGATCAGCATGT
>JBDTNA010000383.1:0-3415 GCA_039933985.1 Gemmatimonadales bacterium
TTTGCTCAGCCCTTGCCCTGCAGAATCGTACGCAGGCCGTAGGGAGCCGGAGCCCGTGTGACGAGCTTCGCGGAGCACGGGGGGCGCACCCGTCAAGCTAGAAAATCGGTACGCTCTAGCGCGCGCCCCGTGTGAGCATGCGAGTCATACGGGTTTCGGTTCCCTACGGCCACGGCGACGATGCTGAGCGCGCCGCTAACCGAGAGATCGATCTACGCAGCCAGTGACGCCGGAACTGTATCCGTAACGGGAACGAATTCACCTTCCCATCTCGCCATGACTACCGTCGCCAGACAATTGCCGACGAGATTGACCGTCGTCCTGGCCATGTCCATCAGCTCATCGACACCGAGAATCACCGCGACGGCCTCGAGCGGCAATCCAAACGCCGTCAAAGTTCCGGAAAGAATCACCAGTGAAGCACGAGGAACCGCGGCGACCCCTTTGCTCGTAAGCATCAGCGTCAGCATCATCGCCAGCTGATGGCCGAAGGTCATGTGTACGCCTGCGGCCTGGGCGGCAAACATCGCGGCGACCGCGAGATAGAGCGTCGATCCATCGAGATTGAACGAATAGCCCGTCGGCATGACGAACGCGACGATACGTCGCGGAACACCGATCGACTCCATCGCCTGCATTGCGCGAGGAAGCGCAGCTTCCGATGACGTCGTCGAGAACGCAATCAACGCCGGTTCCTTGACGACCCTCAGGAACTGTCTCAGCGGGACCTTGAAGATCAACGCTACCGGGAGCAGAACGAAGAGCATCAGCACCACGAGCGCGCCGTACAGCGTAAGCACGAGCTTGCCGAGGTTGATCAGGACGCCGAGTCCACTGTGTCCCACCGTTACGGCCATAGCGGCGCCAATACCAATCGGCGCGTACTTCATCACGATGCCCGTGAACTTGAACATCACCTCGGCCAACCCCTCACATCCGGCAAGCACGATCTCTTTCGGCTTGCCGCGAACCTGCGAGAGGGCAACTGCAAACAGAATCGAGAAGAAGACGATCTGAAGGACTTCGTTCTTTGACGCTGCCTCGAAGAAGCTCTGCGGAACAACGTGCTCGAGAAATCCCGCTCCCGTCGGCGTGTTTGCGGCGAGCGCCTTGCCCTGGTCAGCGGAGCCGGTGAGAACTACTCCAACACCGGGCTTCACTAGATTTGCAGCGCCAAGTCCGATGAACAACGCCAGCGTCGTCACTACTTCGAAATACAGAATCGACTTGAACGCCAGACGCCCAACGCGCTTCATGTCGTCGCCGTGACCAGCGATTCCGACGACCAGCGTTCCGAAAATGATCGGCACGATGATCGACTTGATCATGCGAAGGAAAATTGTCGACAGCGGTTTGAGCGAGGTGCCGATGTCCGGCCACATCCAGCCGATGAAGATTCCGATCACCATCGAGATCAGAATCCACTTGGTGAGCGAAATGCTTTTCAGGAAGCGCCAGATTGCCATTGCGATAGGATCCTACCCTAACGGGGGAGATGCCGCATCTCGCAGCCTGTTGCCGCGGAGCGTAGAGTGCCGGAAGCCGTAGGCGAAGTAGAGCACCATCCCGATTACCAGCCAGATGGCAAAGCGTTCCCACGCCCGTACTGGTAACCCGAACATTATGTAGATGCAGGCAGCGGCGCCGAGAATTGTGACTGGCCAGACAAACTTCACCCTGAAGGGACGCGGGCGGTCAGGCTCGGTGTAACGCAGCACAAGGACGCCGATGCACACAATTGCAAACGCGGATAGCGTCCCGATGTTCGTCAGATCGTAGATCTCGTTCTCGTCTGCGAGCAACGCACCGAGAGCGACGACAATACCCGTGACCAGAGTAGTGATGTGCGGTACACGCGTCTTCGGATGTACCTTGGAAGCCCATCGCGGCAGCAAACCATCACGTGCCATCGCGAAGAAGATTCTGGGTTGGCCATACTGGAAGACAAGCAACACCGCGGTGAGTGACACAACCGCGCCGAGTGACACAATCCAGCTTGCGGTCTGGAACCCGGCAAGAGTGAGCGCCTTCGCAAGCGGATCGGCTGCCTTGAGCTGCTGATAGGGAACCATTCCCGTAGCAACCGCTCCGACTATCACGTAGATCAGTGTGCAGATCGCTAGACCGCCGAGGATTCCAATCGGCAGGTTTCGTTGCGGATTCTTCGTTTCTTCCGCCGCAGTCGAGATCGCGTCGAACCCGATGTATGCGAAGAACACGATCGCTGCGCCCTGGTGAATACCGCGCCAGCCATTGGGTGCGAACGGCACGTAGTTCGATGTGTCGATGTGCATCCCGCCGACCACGACGAAGATCGTGAGCACAACCAGTTTGATCACGACCATGATGTTGTTCGCGCGAGCGCTTTCCTTTACACCGCGCATCAGTAGCCAGGTGATCGCCATCACGATCGCAAACGCCGGAATGTTGATCAGGATTGGAATGCCCGCAATTCGCGGCGCGGTTTCGAGCAACGCGTGGACGGCCGGATCGGAGCTTAGCAGGGCTGTTCGATACCCGTGCGTCAGGTAATCGGGAATGTGAAGATTGAATACTGTCAGGAGCGAATTGAAATAACCGCCCCACGCGACGGCGACTGCAACGTTGCCGACTGCGTACTCGAGAATGAGATCCCAGCCGATGATCCACGCGATGATCTCGCCGAGCGTAGCGTACGAATAGGCATACGCGCTTCCGGCCTGCGGAATCATGGACGCCAGCTCGGCGTAGCACAAAGCGGCGAGACCGCACACGACGCCGAGCAGAATGAACGAAACGACGAGCGCGGGACCGGCGCCGTAACGAACGACGACGCCGGAGGGAAGAATCTCTCCGGCGGCGGCGGTTCCAATCGATGAGAAGATGCCCGCGCCGATAACAGCGCCAATCGCGAGCATTATCAGATCCCCCGCCCCTAGCACTCTCTTCAGCGCATTGGGGTTTCCTTCGTCAACCAGAAGATCGGCTATCGGCTTCCGAGCGAAGAGAGACATAGTGCGCTACTGAGATTCGATGCGCATTCCGTAGAACGAGCGATGGACGAAGAACATCGATGTGATGAAGAACACCGCGGCTAGAACGTGGCCCAGCATTGGACCGCGCTGCTCAGTGAGCGAAACTGCCAGCTCGACGGCGAGAAGACCGAAGAGGGTGGTGAACTTGATTATCGGATTGAGTGCGACTGAAGACGTATCCTTGAACGGATCGCCGACCGTGTCGCCAACAACCGTTGCAGCGTGCAGCTCGGTTCCCTTCTGCTTCAGGGTTACTTCGACAATTTTCTTCGCGTTGTCCCACGCGCCGCCGGCATTGGCCATGAAGATCGCCTGGTACAGACCGAACAGCGCGATCGACACGAGGTAGCCGATGAAGAAGTACGGCTCGACGAATGCGAAAGCGAGCGTCGAGAAGAACA
>JBDTNA010000384.1:0-3412 GCA_039933985.1 Gemmatimonadales bacterium
GCGACGTCATCTTGAAGTTCACCGTGCGACCGGTCGGGATGTAGATCTCGTTCGCCGTTACGACGTTGTATTCGGGATACCGGAATTCCCACCACCACTGATGTCCGATGACTTCAATCTCGAGTGCGCCCGCTGCAACGCGTGCCTGAGTCTTGAAGATCGTCTTCACTGTCGGAACGGCGATGAACACCAGAACGACAGCAGGAATGATCGTCCACAGAATCTCGAGGAACGCATTGCCGTGAATCTGCGGCGGCGTGACGGTGTCGCCCGGCCGGCGGCGATAGCGAAAGATCACGAAGATCAGCGCCGCCTCGACGAGAACGAATACTATGGTGCCGAGCAGGAGCAGCCGGTCCCACAGATCGTCGATCCAGCGACCGAGATCCGAATGGGGCTCGAATGTCGTGTTTGGATATTTGTCGGCGCAGGCTGCGAGAGCCAGCATGACGACAGCCATGGCGCCGAGCGACGCGAGCCCGCGCAGGCGGGAAGTGCCTTTCATTCGATTCCTTTAAGAGCCTTCGTTGCAGGAGCGCTCAGCGTTGATCAACCGAGCGCTCCACAGGGTGGAAAAGCCGCTAAAAAGCTAACGCCGCAAGGGGTACATCGGGAGTCGCGCGAAGGGCTGAAATTCTATCGAGGTGAGGTCATCGCTTCGGGGTTGAGCGCACGATCGAGCTCTGCCCTCGTCATGAGGCCGCGCCCGAGAACCAGGTCGTATACACCTCGACCCGAATCCAAAGCTTCCTTCGCTATCTCCGTCGCCGTTTCGTAACCGAGGATTGGAACAAGTGCGGTAACGATTCCAATCGAGTGCTCCACAAAGTGCCGCATCCGCTCCACGTTTGCGGTGATGCCTTCAACGCACCTGGTGCGTAGCACCTCACATGCCCGCGTGAGCATAATCATCCCGTTGAGCAGCCTGAATGCGATGATGGGCTCGAAAACGTTGAGCTGAAGCTGCCCCGATTCGGCCGCCATCGTGACGGTCACGTCGCCGCCGATGATATCGAAGCACACCTGATTCACGACTTCCGGAATCACCGGGTTCACCTTACCGGGCATGATAGACGAGCCTGGCTGCATAGGCGGAAGATTGATCTCGCCGAGTCCCGCGCGCGGACCGGAGCTGAGGAGTCGAAGGTCGTTGCAGATCTTGGAAAGTTTCACGGCGCAGCGCTTCACGACACCCGACAGCTGCACGAAAACGCCGGTGTCAGACGTCGCTTCGACGAGGTCGGGTGCCGTGATCAGCTCGAGCCCGGTGATTCTCGAGAGATGACTCCTCACCGATTCGGCGTAGCCCGGCAGTGCGGTAATCCCTGTCCCAATCGCCGTTGCGCCCATGTTGATCTCGCGGATCAATGCCTGCGCTTCGGTCAGGCGGTCGACATCCTCGAGCATCGTGTGCGCGAACGCCGTGAACTCCTGGCCGAGTGTCATTGGAACTGCGTCCTGAAGCTGGGTGCGTCCCATCTTGAGGTGCGGCGCGAATTCAACGCCTTTCAATAGAAAGGCGCCGGCCAGGGCGCCCATCGCAGTTTTCAGATCCTCGATGCTCGAGTGCATCGCGAGCTTGATCGCCGTCGGATACACGTCATTCGTGGACTGGCTGAGATTCACGTGGCTGTTCGGGCTGATCACGTCATAATCGCCGCGGTTGCGGTCGGTGAGCTCGAGCGCGCGATTCGCGATGACCTCGTTCGCGTTCATGTTGGTGGACGTGCCGGCTCCGCCCTGAACCATGTCGACGCGGAAATGCTCGTGGTGCTGTCCCTCGCGGATTTCCCGGCACGCGTCGATGATCGACTGCGCGACGACCGCGTTCAGCAGTCCCAAATCTCGATTCGATTCAGCCGCTGCTTCCTTTACGGCGGCGATTGCGCTGATGAGTGCCGGGAATTCGCAGAGCTCGACGCCACTGATCGCGAAGTTCTCGATCGCGCGCAGTGTCTGAATTCCGTAGAGCGCATGCGCGGGAACCTCGCGGTCTCCGAGCAAATCGTGCTCGAGTCGCGTAGCGGTTGCGTTTCTTCTGTCGCTGGCCGAATTCGGTCGAGGAGCATTTGCTAGTGGCGTCATGGATAGCGTGAAACTACATCCGAGTCGTAGCTTTTTTAAGACAGAATCTCACCCCACAACGCCACTCAAATGACTCAGAAGATCAATCGGCGCGACTTCGTCGTGACTGGAGCAGCCGCTGGACTTTCTCTTACGATCCCGGCCTCGGCTCATGCGGAAGCGCCAGCGGTGATCACCCGGTCGGCGGCGATTCCTATCGTGATCGCATCGGGAAACGGAAACAGTGTCAAGAACGGTGGGGCGCAAACCGCGGTTGAGAAAGCGTTCTCGATGATCACGAGCGGGGCCGATGTTCTCGATGCAATTGTCGCGGGCGTGAACATCGTCGAGCTCGATCCTCTCGATGACAGTGTGGGATATGGCGGTCTTCCCAACGCAGACGGTGTCGTTCAGCTCGACTCGTGCTGCATGCACGGTCCGAAGAAGCGAGCCGGCGGTGTTGGGGGGATTGAAGGGATCCGCACTCCTGCGAGCGTTGCGAAGGAAGTGCTTCTACAGACCGATCATCATCTTCTTGTGGGCAAGGGCGCGCAGGAATTCGGTCGCAAGCTTGGCTTCACTGTCGAGGATGACCTCAATACTCCCAATTCACGAGCGAAGTGGCTCGAGTGGAAGAGACGGACCGATCCGCTTCACTATCTCGATCCGAAGACACGCGCGGCTGCCGAGCATCGCATTCGGCTCGATATGGTGGCCGAGGGGCTGCTCAATGCCGAGCACATGTACGGGACGATCAACTGCGACGCGATCAACTCGAAGGGTGACATCTGCGGAGTTACGACAACGTCCGGCATGTCGTTCAAGATTCCAGGCCGAGTGGGAGACTCACCGATACTTGGCGCTGGTCTCTACGTCGACAACGATGTCGGTGCGGCGGGGTCAACCGGCCGTGGCGAAGCGAATCTCTACAGCTGCGCGTCGTTCGTGATCGTGGAGAACATGCGGAAGGGGATGCATCCGAAAGATGCGATGATCGATGCGTGCAAGCGCATCGTTCGAAATACTATCGAGAAAAGACTGTTGAACTCGCGAGGCTTGCCGAACTTCGGGATGAGCTTCTACGCACTGGACAAAAAAGGTCAGTACGGCGGAGTGTCTTTCTATGACTCGGGGTCGTTTGCGATCTGCACCGAGAATGGAGCTCAGACGTTCAAAATGGAGCCGATTTATCCGGGGCAGGCGGAGACTTGAGGACTGCGGATTTACTAAAAGCTCACCACAGAAGCCACAGAAAAAAACAAACTGCGATGGCCACAGACAGAAACGTTCTTGTTTTTTTTTAAAAACCTCTAAGCGGTTTCTCTAGTGGCCGTCGCGTTTGTTTCTT
>JBDTNA010000385.1:0-3408 GCA_039933985.1 Gemmatimonadales bacterium
GGAACTCCAAAACCACCGCCGCAATCCGGTGTGGAATTGCACGTGACGGCCGTGCTGCCGCACTTGCATGCGGTCGAGGCAGTGACGGTTATTGCGCCAGCTTCCGCAGCATCGAGCTTGGCAAAGCTTATCTGGTTCGCCGTCTGGTAAGGAGTTGTCTGAGGATAGGTGAGCGAATATTCGGCGCCGGCCCTCGCCGCGTTGGCGACCGCCACCGACGTGAAATACACCCGTCCAAGATCCATCACGCCGATACAGATCAGCACGAGCAACGGCATGGCGACCGCGAGCTCGATCATCGCGCCGCCGCGACGCGTTCGCCGCGCGGATCCTGCCACCTTCGAGAGTCGATTCGAGAAAAACATATCAGCCTCTTTTTGCGAAACTTCGGTATCAAACCGGCGCTGAATGCGAGGCGTCGATCGAACTAATCGGATCCTACTTGAAACCCCCGACAATCTGAATCACGGCGGGGCCAAGAATGACAACGAACAGCGCGGGGAAGATGAAGATCGCCATCGGCACGATCATCTTGAGAGGCGCAGTCGCCGCGCGACGTTCCGCGGACTGACGGCGCTTGCGGCGCAGAGTTTCGGCAGAAACGCGCAGAACGCGGCTGCTGCTCGATCCCCACTTCTCGCTTTGTACGAGACTCGCTACAAGACCTCTCACTTCATCCACTCCGGTTCGGTCCCACAGACCGCGCAGCGCGTCTTCGCGAGTCATGCCTGCGTTCGTTTTTCTGCTGACGACGAGAAGCTCTGACGCGAGGTCTGGATGAACATAGGTCAAATCTTTGGCCACGCGCAAGATTGCCGCGTCCAGGCTGATTCCTGCCTCGACGCAAACCACCAGGAGATCCAGTGCATCAGGTAGGGAACGTTTGATTTTTTCCTGTCGCCTGCCCACCAGCCGCATCAAAACAAATGGCGGCAGCATCAGACCGATCAGGGCGGCACCCCCAACAGAGACAAGCACCTTTGTGAAACTGGTCTGCGGGATAAAAATGAACGCAGCAAGAGGTACGGCCACAAGCGTAACAAGACGAATGAACGAATACGCGAAAGGAGCCACCGGACCATCGTAACCAGCCTGGATGAGCCGAACCTGGGCCGACTGGTTTTGCGCCCACACAGACGGAGCCTTCTTGAGCATCCGGTTGCGAAGAGAGTTTTCCGGCTCATTGGTGAACCCACGCCTCACCGCTCGGCGTGCATCGGCGTTTACGGACGTGCCCATCGCCCGCGCCATAATTTCTTTTCGGGTCGACTCCCGGAGCTGCAGCCAGATGGCGACAGCTCCGGCGCCAACGCCGAGAATGATCAGAACGAAAAGAAGAACTGAAGTCGTCATACGTCCACGTCCGCGATTTTCATCATGATCATATATCCAATCACAACCGATATCGCCGATCCTATCAATATCGTTCGTCCAGGGCTGCCCTCGGCCGTCATCGGATCGAAGAAATGCGGATTCATCGCCGACAATACCATGAATACGAACACCGGGAGAACGGCCAGGAATCTTGCGGAAAGCTTCGGTTCTGCGATCAGCGTCTGAATCTGTCCTTTCATCGCGATGCGCTGCCTGATCAGGTCGGCGAGGCTCGAGAGGACTTCACCGAGATTTCCCCCCGTTTCGCGCTGAATCAGCACAGCCGTTACAAACATCTTCAGGTCGATGCTATCGAGACGGCTCTGCATCCCCACCAAAGCTGTGCGCACGTCGATGCCGAGACGCTGTTCGTCATAGAAGCGCGCGAACTCAGGCCCGAGCGGCGCGATCATCTCTTCGCCGATGAACTGCGTCGCCGCCTGGAACGAATATCCTGCCCTCATCGCACTGACCAGCATGTCGATCGCGTCGGGAAGCTGCTGCTCGAAATCCTTCAGTCGCTTCTTCTGTCTCCATCTCAGCCAGAAGATGGGACCGAGCCAGCCGACCACTGTCACGGCGATGGGCGCAATGCCGGTCGCCATCCTGCTCGCGAGCAACATTGCAAAGACGCCGGACGACAGCTCGATCATGATGAAGGTCACGGGCCGCAGCTCGGAACCCGCGCGCGTCAGCTGAATGGAGATCCCGTCTACCCAGTTCCTTCCGCTGAACAGCCGATTGAGAAACGGGACATCGCTGATCCTGTCGTCCTTGAGAATCGAGAAAGTCTTCTCGACTCCATCGCCACCGCGAAGACGCGACCGCGCCATATCGGCCGCTTCGAGCGTCCGGCGATTGACCAGGATGTAGCCACCCACCACAAACGCCATCGTCGCAAGGAAGATGGCGGTCAGAACGAGGATCACCGCAGCGAGCCCTCAGCAAATAGTTCGTTGGATATCTCGACACCCGCAACGCGCAGCCGCTCCATGAAAGTCGGCCGTACCCCTGTCGTCTCGAACTCGCCGATAACCTGTCCGTCCGGGGCGATTCCCTTGCGGCGGAAGCGGAAGATTTCCTGCGTCGCCGTAACGGGACCTTCCATTCCGGTGATCTCGACGATGCTCGTGATTCTTCGCGTTCCGTCCGCCAGACGCGTGACCTGAATGATGAGATCGAGCGCCGAGGATATCTGCTCGCGCATCGCGCGGTCGGGAAGGTTCGTTCCCGCCATCAGGATCATCGTCTCAAGTCTCGACAGCGCATCACGCGGCGAGTTGGCGTGGATGGTGGTCATCGAGCCTTCATGACCGGTGTTCATCGCCTGGAGCATGTCCAGCGCTTCGTCAGATCGAACTTCGCCGACGATGATGCGATCGGGACGCATACGCAAAGCGTTCTTTACGAGATCGCGCGGCTTTACTTCGCCTTCGCCTTCGGCATTCGGCGGCCGCGTCTCGAGTCGCACGACATGCTCCTGCTGCAGCCGAAGCTCAGCCGCATCTTCGATGGTGATGATCCGTTGGTCAGCCGGAATGAATGACGCCATTGCGTTGAGGAGCGTCGTCTTTCCGGATCCCGTTCCACCCGAAATCAGGATGTTGAGACGTGCAGCGACGCATCCTGCAATGAGCGATGCCATCGACGGATTGAGCGTAGCGTTGTCGAGCAGCTTCTGAATCGAGAGATCGATTCCGAAACGGCGGATCGAGAGAACCGGGCCGTCGAGAGCGAGTGGGGGAATGATCGCGTTGACACGCGATCCGTCCGGGAGACGTGCGTCAACCATCGGCGACGACTCGTCAACACGCCGACCGACGCGGCTGACAATTCGGTCGATCACCGCGAGCAGATGCGCATCGTTGCGGAACGACGCCGCAACGCGCGTGAGGCGTCCACCGCGCTCGATGTAAATCTCCTTTGAGCCGTTCACGAGGATGTCGCTGATGCTCATGTCGCGGAACAGCGGCTCGATCGGTCCGAGGCCGGTGATCTCGTACAGCACCTGCTCGATGATGTCTTCGCGATCGG
>JBDTNA010000386.1:0-3397 GCA_039933985.1 Gemmatimonadales bacterium
GATCGAGCAATCCGGTCATGCGCCACAACTGCGGAGGACGTCGATATGTCAGCTGGCACCGAAAGCACTGACGCGAGGGACACGGCTCCCGCTTGTGGCGCCAAAGCACGTGCGTCGGACAGACAAGCCAGTGATCGTGAGCAGTGACGATCTTCGCCGCACTGCCGCCATAGGAATAGATCTTCGGACCGGCAGCGAGCGACGCATTGTGAAAATTGATGACGTCGTATCCTCCATCATCAAGAATTTCGTGATAGCGATTGCGGTGCAGCGTCGGACCGCCGATCTGCTGCGTCAGTAACGGCGAAAGAATCCCGGCGATGCTGCGAAGCCGAATTACCTCGACGCCGTCAGCGCCGTCGTCCGGAACCGGCTCCGGACCTCCCCGCAACGCGAGGTATGCGTCGACATCATGCACGACCGTGACGTGATGTCCTCGCTTAACGAGCGCGCGGGCAAGACGCTGAACGGCGATCGCATCACCGCCGAAATGATACGGAGGATAAAAGGTCGTCACGAAACAGAACCGCAGCGTGCTCACTGCGACTGAGGCCTGGGCAGCCCCCGGCACGCCGGGCAGCACCAGATCATCCTGCCCCGCCGCGATGGACGAGCATGGCAGCGACCGCAGGAGAACGGGCCATCGCCGAGCTACTGAACGAGTGTCGAAATACTGCGAGCTGGAAGTTCGAGATTGAACGTTCCGTTCGTGACGACAACGTGACCGACCGCCGCGAGGTTTTCGCTGGATGAAGTTCGCACGAGATTCATCGATTGAAGCCCGGATCCGGCGCCATTGGCATTGAAGCGTACCGACACGGGCGTGCCACCCAGGTTGAGCACAACAATAGTCATCTTTCCATCGTTCACAAATGCTGTGGCACGCACCGAATCGAGCGACGATGTCGCGCTGACGCGTTTCGCGCCCGGCCTCACGTATTTCGCATATTGGGCCATTCCGTAGGCCGACGGCCTCAATGTCGCGCCGCGGAACTGTTTGGAGTCTTGCGCGATGGATACGAGTTGAGCCCCATCGTAGTCTCCGAAAAAACCCCACATGTAATCCACCGCCGACACGTTGTACTCGGCGATCAGCGTGTGCACCAGGCTCGCCCAGTCCAGCGGCGACTGAGTTTCGAATGAAAACTCAGACATCCAAAGCGGAAGTCCATATTCCTCCGCAACCGCCGCTATCCGGTCCATGTAGTTGATGCCGTTGCCATAGAGATGAACCGCAAGCGCCCCGACATACTTTCTGGCTTCCGGATCCCTGAGAATGATTCGAGCATTCTCGGACCCTGACTGCGGATTGAAATCGTCCGGAATGACGATTCGTGTCTTGAAGCCTTCGTCGGCCAATTGCTTCCCGAGAAGCTTGACAGCATCACGCACAAACACACCAGACACTTTGACGAAACTAGGCTCATTGACGATCGAGTAATAAGTCAGCTCGACACCCCTGGATTTCCAGTACCTGATAAACTTCATCGCCCACTGGACATATTCGGATGGTCTCGAGTTGTTCATCCAGCTCTCGAGCGCGATCGGCGAAAGCCACCACTCCTTGAGCCCAAGCTGGCGCGCGCGCTTCACCAGCTCTATGTGGCCATCCGCGAATACCCAGTCCGTTCGAATTGGGGACAGGGCATCCGGTTGCGAAAAAGTGGTCTGGTGAAGCGGCCTGACTCTCGTCAAGCCTATTCCTTCATAAAGGGTCTTCAGGATCGCGTCCTGCTCGGGAATGGTGATGTCGAGCGAATTCTCGATCCCTCCGCTCAGATTGATCAAATGCGGATCGCTGAAGATCCTCATCGAGGTGCCGAAGCCCTGGATCTCCTGATGCGTCTGTGACGCTTCGATAGTAATGGTCGCGGTCGCGGTTGCAGGCTGCTGTACCTCGGGGCCCTGGGGAGCGGGACCCTCGATGACAGGCTCTTCAGGCGCGATCGGTTTGGTTTGCCCACCGTCGCAGCCAAGCGTCAGTATGGTCGCGACAATCGTCCAGATTCGCACGATCACGCTTCCTTACCCGTCGTCCGGCCGGGGCCGGAATAATTACCTATCGGTGACGTTCGATCTCTCATCCTGATATCCGTTGACTTTTGACCCTTCGAAGGTTGCGGCTGCAATAGCATAGATGCGGGCAGCACCGCGAGGGCGCAATAGCCGCGCCGGGCATTGACCCGCAAGCCGGTCACGACGAGTATTAGCCTTAAGTCGGCCGGGCCTATGTCGGCGATTGGTACCCTTCAGGTACCGGCACGATGCCGATGTGGCGCTCCATGGCGCCCTGCGGACAGCGCGCATCCCCATTCCCATTTAGACGACCAGTTCGTGAATTCCATTACCGCGGCCGGCGTTACCCGGCAGCAAATCGGAGTCGGAGGGTTTCGAACCTCGGCCCGCGCGAAAGAGCTCGTGATGCGGGTGCTCGACAGCAACCGGATCACTGCGGGACTGATGATGAGCCGGTTCGAATCGGAGATCGCATCGCTGCACGGATGCCGCTTCGGCCTGATGTCGAACAGCGGCACCAGCGCCTTGCAGATTGCTCTTGCCGCGTTGAAAGAAACGCACGGCTGGGCGGATGGCGATGAAGTTCTAGTGCCCGCTCTCACCTTCGTTGCAACCTCGAACGTCGTTCTCTACAACAATCTCGTTCCCGTCTTCGTCGACGTCGAGCGCGACTTTTATGATATCGATCCCGAGGAAATCGAGAGAAGGATCACACCGCGGACTCGCGCGATCATGCCTGTGCATATCGGCGGTCTCCCGTGCGACATGGATCCGATTCTCGAGATCGCAAAACGGCACAGCCTGAAGATCGTCGAAGATTCAGCCGAGACGATGTTTGCGCGCTATAAGGGAAAAGTCGTCGGATCGTTTGGCGACATCGGATGCTTCTCGACCTACGCTGCGCACATCATCACGACCGGGGTCGGCGGCGTGAACACGACGAGCGATCCGGAGCTTCTCGTCATGATGAAAAGCATCATGAACCACGGCCGCGATTCGATCTACATCAGAATCGACGACGATGCCGGCCGTACGGGTGACGAGCTCTTCGAAGTCGCGAACCGCCGATTCTCATTCGTCCGCCTCGGCCACAGCTTCAGGGCAACGGAAATGGAAGCCGCGCTCGGAATTGCGCAGCTCGAGGAGCGTGAAGAGCAATGGGCCCGCCGCCAGCGTATCGCCGCGAGATACAGCGCCGCACTCGGCGAT
The DNA here is from genome assembly GCA_039933985.1 of Gemmatimonadales bacterium. Taxonomy (GTDB): domain Bacteria; phylum Gemmatimonadota; class Gemmatimonadetes; order Gemmatimonadales; family Gemmatimonadaceae; genus UBA4720. The sequence goes on from JBDTNA010000386.1 coordinate 3,226, forward strand.
CTGGACGGGCTGCAGCTTCCTTCGATTCGGGCAAATACCGATCACGCATTCATGTTCTATCCGCTGGTGCTGTCCGATCCAGCCGATTCGCGGCCGGAGCTGATCCAGTATCTGGAGGAGCGCGGAATCGAGACGAGATACCTGCTGCCACTGATCAATCAGCCGGTTTATC
>JBDTNA010000387.1:0-3391 GCA_039933985.1 Gemmatimonadales bacterium
GAATGACCTTGTCACGATCGGCGCGAACCAGCGGCAGGCCCGGAGACAACGATCTCTCGAGAGTAAGTCCCTTCTTCGCAACGAGAGATTCATTGAGTGCGATGACCTGCTCGATGACTTCCTCGATGAGGAATTCCGATTCGGCCAGCGTCAGCGGCTCACTCGAGTCACGCGCATGCATCAGGATCTCGGCGATCATGTCCAGCAGCTGGCGGCCGCCGGTGATGATGACGGAGATGCTCTCCTTCTGCTTCGCGCTTACATCGCCGAGTATTCCTTCCCGGAGGATCTCGGCGTGGGTGATGATGGCGGTGAGAGGAGTTCTGAGATCATGCGAGATATTCGAGAGAAACTGCGTCTTCAGAACATCGCGATCGCGCAGGTCGGCGATGACGCGCAGCGCTTCGGCGAGCTCTGCCTCGAGGCGCGCGACGCGATCTGCCGGCGCCTCGTATCCCGTGTTGGTGTGCGTGAAGCTGCCGTCAGACATCCGACACAGCGCTGAGAGTCGCCGCGGACTCATCGTCGGTGCCTTCGATCGCCTCAACCAGCTGCTGCCGCCTGAGCAGCGCCCAGTATCGTCCTTCAGTCATCATCAGCTCGTCGTGTCTCCCCTGTTCTACGATTCTGCCTTCGTCAAGAACGATAATCCACGTTGCATCGCGAATCGCGCTGACGCGATGCGATGCGATGACCGATGTGCGAGCGCTGAGAGCGTCGCGCAGCGCATGGAGAATCTCGGCTTCAGTGTGAGTATCGACGGCACTCAACGCGTCGTCGAGAAGAACGATTGCCGGCCGCCGCGCCAGGGCGCGAGCCAGTGATGCGCGCTGCTTCTGCCCTCCGGAGAGATTGATACCGCGCTCGCCAAGCATCGTTTCATACTTTCCCGGAAAACTCTCGATGGTGCTCGCGAGCTGAGCGGTTTGCGCCGCCCACTCGACGCCTTCTGGATCATCCGTCCCGTACGACAGGTTCGAGCCGATCGTGTCACTGAAAAGAAGACTCTCCTGCGGGACGAATCCGATCTCGCCGCGCAGCTCGCGAATTGGAATTGAACGAATGGGCACGCCATCGATCAGAATCTCACCTTCCTGCGGATCATGCAAACGGGGAATGAGATCTATCAGGGCCGTTTTTCCACTTCCCGTCGCGCCGACCACGCCGAGCGTCGCTCCGGCCGAAACGGTGAAGCTCACTCCGCGCAGAATCCATCGTGCCTCATGTCCTTCGACCGCCGGATAGTGAAAGCCGACATTCCGGAATTCGATCGAACGCCCCGCTTTGGTCGGAGGCAAGTGAGCTGTGATGCCGGGCGCGGGCTCATCGAGTGCCGGTGCCGCGTCGAGAATCTCGAGGAGCCGGCCGAATGATGCGTTGCCGCGCTGGAACAGATTGATCACCCAGCCGAGGGCGATGAGGGGCCAGGTGAGAAGGTTCAGGTAAAGTCCGAAGGCGACGAACGAGCCGACGGAAATCGTTCCTCGAAGAGTGAGCATGCCGCCGAGCCCGAGTACGACAACCCCGGCGATTCCTCCGAGCAGCGCAAAAAGCGGATGCATCGATCCGAACAGGCGGGCGAGTGACATGTTCCGGCGGAAATACTCGTCATTCAATGCCGCGAACCGCGCGATCTCGGCATTCTCCTGTCGATACGCCCGGACGATTCGCGTGCCCGTGAGATTTTCCTGCGCGTGGGTAGTCAGCGTCGAGAAATGCTCCTGAACCGCTTCGAATCGCGAGTGGATTGCGTCGCGCAGGTAAACGGTAATCATCGGCAGCGCGACCATCGGAAGCAACGCGAGAAGGGTCAGCTTCACATCGATTCTCATCATGAATGCGAGCGCGAAGACGGCTCCAGCGATCGTGTTCATCAGATACATGAGAGCGGGACCGGCGGCCATGCGAACTGCGTTCAGGTCGTTCGTAAGCCGCGCCATGATGTCGCCGGTTCGTGTTCTGCCGAACCATGAAGCGTCGAGTCGCTCGAGATGCGTGAAGAGGTCGTTGCGCAGGTCGAACTCGATCTGCCGACTGACATTGTTGAGCAGCTCGCGCATCCAATAGCGGAAGAACGCGGCAATCGCCGCAACGACGACGATCCCAGCGGCAATCTTCCATGTGTCGGAGGGAGGATTTCCGGTTCGAATCGAGTCGATCGCGATCCGCAGGAGCCACGGAATCACAGTTGTGATTGCCGTCGAGACCACGACGAGCGTAAGCCCGGTGATCAGTTGTGCCCGATGCGGGGTATAATAGGGAAGAAGCCGTCTGAGTTGTTTCATGGATGGCACGACGATTGCCCCCCTTGGCACCCTCTAAAGACTTGTGCTACAAGAGTTTCGGGCAAGCGTCAAATACAACGGAGGCAGGTCTGATGTCAAAATATATCCCCCGCTTGAGTGCGGCGCTTGTTCTCTCGCTGGCTGTTCTGGCCGGTGCGTGCAAGGACAATAAAGGCAACGATTCGCTCGCGCAGGATACGTCGCTCAATCGTGACCTTCAGATGGCAAATCAGGACACGCTGGCGCAGCCGGCGCTGACGGACGTTCCCGCGAGCGGCGCACCAACAACTTCGACTGCGTCGAGCGCGCCGGTCGTTCGTACGCCGACGAGGTCGTCGGGAAGCTCGGTGCGAACTCCGCCGCGAACGCCGGCGAGAACGACACCTCGTCCGACTTCACCGTCGAGGCCGACCACGACAGCGAGTGGAAATACGGAAACCCGCGGCAGCTCGGGATCTGAGCGCGCGCTCGGAGTTATTCCGGCAGGGTCTGAAATAAATCTTTCGTCCGACTCGCGCATCTGCACGAACACGAACAGGGTCGGGCAGCGTTTCGGCGCGACAGTGAGCAACTCGGTGACGGGATCGAACGGTGCGACGATTCCTGCCGGCGCGACGGCGACGGTCGAGATCACCGAGCTCAATCGCAGCGAGAACATCAACGATCCTGTGAAGATGGGATTCCGTGTTGTCTCGGTTACCTTCGGGGGAAGGACGTATCAGATCGATGCGACGACGACGTACGCGAATGTCGATCGCGTGAAGAATCAGCCGAAGAGCAAAGACGTGCAGAAGGTCGTCGGCGGTGCCGCAATCGGCGCGATCATCGGCCAGATACTAGGCAAGGACACCAAGTCCACCGTGATTGGCGCAGCAACGGGTGCGGCTGCAGGAACTGCGGCTGCCGCTACTACGTCGAACTATGAAGGGTGCGTTCCATCAGGCGGACGGATCACGATAACGCTGGACAACGCAACCACCGTTCAGGCGTAACAAGGATCCTGTTTGAATTGAAGACGGCGAGAGCAATGCTTTCGCCGTCTTCTTTTGGTCCTCGTGCTAGTGGTTCAGTTTGGAATTGCGCAATGCGTACTGAGTGCGCATTGG
>JBDTNA010000388.1:0-3376 GCA_039933985.1 Gemmatimonadales bacterium
GACCGAGTCGCAACAGCGCGATGACCAGATCCGCATACACCTGCGACCTGTCACTCGTGTACGCAGCTCTCAGCGCACCTTCGCCCAGTCGTTCGCGAACGAGACTGAGTGACGCAACCGCCATCCGTCCTGAATTGACGGCCTCGGGCCACTGGTGCAATCGCGCAAACGCCCGTGCTCTCAGTGATTCGGCCTCACCGGCAACAGCAAAACCAAGATGCGGAAATGTCAACTCAGCAGGGAGTGCCCTCAGCACGCCGGTTGGGTCCGAGGCGAGATCGGCCACACGCGCAACGCCAATAGCGCGCGTCTCATCGGCAACCGGCGTCAAAATCGAACGGACGAGCTGCGCACAAATGCGAAGCTGTTCGTTCGCGGCGTCCGTCCGATTCAATCGCTGCTCTATCTCCGCGAGTAGAAGCCGGTCCTCGAGCTCTCCAAACGGCGCTCCGGCTCTCCTGTGAATCTCGACTGCTGTCCGCGCGTGAGACAAGGCGAGATCGTTGCGCTCGATCGACGCAAGCTCTCGTGCCTGCGCGCGAGCTATGTCTCCGCCGCGAGCGTAGAGCCCGACAGAGTCTGCGAGAGCTCTTGCCATTCCGAGATATCTCAACGCAACCTGGTGATCACCGGCGTCACCAAATAGTTCGGCGTAGATCTCGAGATCTTCTGTTTCTTCGCGCTTCATGCCGTGCGAACGGGCAACGGATCGCGCACTATCCATGTACGCAATCGCCCGCTGCGGCTGGCCGAGTTCGGCGTACGCGCTTCCGAGCTGGCCCAGGACCATCTCCATGCCGTCCGCATATTTCATCGCCCTGTAGAGCGGACGTGCCCGCTCGAGAAATCCAATTGACGCCTGCGCGTCTCCCGCGCGAATAGCAAGCATTCCGAGGTTGGCCAGTGCATTGGCCGTCGACATCGTGTCGTGCGTCACGGTAGCGGAGCGCAGCAACACTTCGTATTCGCGCCGCGCTTCGTCGAACTTCCCCACATCGGTGTGAACCATTCCGAGATTGCCGATCGCCTTTGCAACGCCGATCGAGTCTCGCACGGCTTCGGCACTCAATCGGGCATCCGCAAAACGAGCCGCGGCCTCGCCGTAACGACCGCGATCGTATGCGAGAAGACCAAGTGCGTTATACGATTTGAAAAAATCCTGCTTGAGACCAAGGCGGACTTTCATCGCAAGCGCTGCCTCGCCCGACTGCTGCGCGTCGGCGTACCGTCCCGAATGCCACTGAGCAAGTCCAAGCCAGGTTCCCGCCTGAGCGACAGCGGTGGAATCACCTTCTCGTGCGGCGCGCGCTCTCGCGGCTAGAAACAGGGTTGCCGCCGAGGCGTAATCGCTGTCCTTGTACTTCGCCCGAGCCAACTTGAAAAGCGAATCTGCTGAATTGCTGGACGGAAACTGAGACGTGTTTGGATTTGTCGTCGTCTGTTGCCGTGAGTCTGGACTGCATGCGATAGCCAGTGAGGCGGCGAGCCAGACAGCGCGGGTTTGCTTCACTACCGCACGCGAAATTCGAACTCGCTGAGCGAGCTTGTCAGCGACGATCCGTCTGCTCCAAGCGCGTCAACCGACCAGTATAACTTTCCGGAGCTCGCCTTGAGCATTGACGGCGAAACAGTCAGTAGCGTGTCAGTTGTCGCCTGTTCGAAGAGAATCACGCCAGCGGCGTCGGAAATGACGAAGCGATAACTCGCGCCATCGTATTTTCTCCACGAAAACGGTGCCGTATGCGTCCCGATCTGATCGCCATTCGCCGGCGACACAAGCTCGAGATGGTCTACCTGTTCGATCGGCGCACGCCGCTCTGTCGAAATCCGCTCGTCTGCGTTGTCCCCCTTCGGCTGAATTGCAAAAACAAGCGCCGCGGCTGCCGCGATCCCAGTTACCGGATAGAGCCACGGAGCAACAGATCGACGCTTTATCGCAGGAGCACTCGAGATAATTCGCGAGGCGGCGATGATCTCCTGTCGCCCCTCAGGGTGATCGGCGAGATAGCGCTCGACGCGGGTGAGGTCATCACCCTCGAGCGTGCCGTCGAGGAAAGCCGCAATCTCCCCCGGCAAAAGTTTCTCGTCGTCCGCTAGCATCTCAGTGGCGAGAGCGTCATGAACACTTGCATCCATGCCCGTATTGAACGGTCACAACATCGGCAATTGCGCACTCAGGAAGCTGCACTCTCGTACCCTCGTCCCTCGAGAGCGGCGCGAAGCTCAGCCAATACAGAATTGAGTCGCCGATAAACGTGAAACTGCGATGGATACCGGAGAATCCCTGCAATCTCCGCCGCGGATAGTCCATCGTCGAACCGCATTGATATCAGAAGCCGATCGGCCGGTTCGAGCGAAGCGAGCACTGCTCTCAGCTCTTCAGACAATTCGGATTTCTCGAGCTCGTCAGCGGCGGACGATGAATTCTCGTCGGGAATGTTGTTCTCGAATTCCGCAACGCCATCGAGGTTTTCGATCCGGCGGCGCAGGCCGAGTCGGCATCGTTCGTCGCTGGATTCTTCGTCCCGTGTGCGGCCATATCTCGCACGATAGTGATCGACGCACAAACGCTGCGATACAACAACCAGCCACGTCGTGAACTTGCTGCGGGGGTCAGCGGTGTAAGCGCGCAAGCGACGCGCACCGTTCTCCCGCAGTTTTTCAAGAAGAAATGTGTATGCGTCCATCGCTTCATCGCGGTCTCGCGCCGTCGATCTGGCGACGTGAAGCAATAGCGGGGAATACTCGCGCGCGAAGAGAGCCCATGCGTCTTCCGACGGAGGCTCAGTTGAAAGCAACATCTCCAGCGCGGGAGGAAGACCAGCCATCAACACACTCCGATCAGGACCGCACAATTGACCGAGCGTTCGAAAATAGACTGGTGACCGGATTGTGCAAGCCTGTCCGCGTCGTGTGTCCACCACGGGATGTTCAAGGGCGTAGTTTTGACGCCTTACGGCGGCAATAGTTGGGTCGTTGGACTTAATGTGTCCGAGAGATTCACAATGTCACTGTGATTCCGTTTTCGTCTGTCGTAAGGCGGTAGAGAAGGCGTCTCGCCATGCGGCATGGACGGAATGTCACTGCATCGGGGAGCTGTCGGCGGCATCGTCCGTGGCGGAAATCAGATCACCGCCCAGACCGTATGCCTTGAGCTTTCGCCAAAGGGTCGTGCGCCCCATTCCGAGCAGTTCAGCTGCCCGTGAAACAACTCCACCAGTTTCGCTGAGAGCGGTCTCGATCGAAGCGCGCTCGTCGGCATCCGGCTGGCTCGCTCGATACCGTCGCGCCGAACCTTCATCCCCCGCGGCACGCCGGACTTCGGCCGGCAGATGCTGTATCTCGATTCGCTTGAAATCGGCGTGAATCGCCGCGC
>JBDTNA010000389.1:0-3371 GCA_039933985.1 Gemmatimonadales bacterium
ATCGCGACGAAAAGCATTCCCGGTCCACCCCGCTCCCAGAGCCATGCGTAGAAACGGGCGCTGAGAACTACGCAAAGCAGAAAAAGCGCAACCGCGGCAATCCACGCGACTACACCAAATCCCGCGATCCCGAGAATTGCGGCGCCGACGGCGCTTCCGGCCGCAGCCGTGCCGAGAAGAGCGCGAGCACCGAGGCTTGGCGTTGAGACACTCTTGTCGCGCTCACGGGAGAGAAGCAGGCGGACCCATGGGACAGCGCGATCACGAAAATCCGTCTTCATCATCGAGCCAACGGACCATCGCTTGAAATGTTTTCCCTGCAGAGAAGGGTCGAGAAGAATTCTTCCGCTGCGCGTCAGCCGGTAACCGAGCTCGATGTCTTCAATCTGCGGTCGCGGAAACCTTTTCTCATCAAATCCACCGGCTTTCCGAAACTCTGCTGTGCGGACCGCGCCGCAGCCCGCCCAGAATGTGGAGACATAGCCGGCAGTCTGATGATGTGTGTAGTGATGAAGGAGATTGCGATAGCGGGAGACCATCGCTGGATCGTCGGGCGTGTCATCGTATGAACCAAACACGGCGACGAGACTCGGGTCACCGCTCAATCGCTCAAGCATTAGTCGCAGGCAATCGGGCGCGACCGCTACATCGGCGTCGATGAACGCGACGATCTCGCCTGAAGCAGCCTCGGCCCCGCGATTGCGCGCGTATCCTGGCCCGCGTGCCAACGCGCCAGTGTGAAGGAGGACGTCGGCTTCAGCGGCAGCAATCGTAGCCGTGGTGTCGGTGCTCGCGTCATCGACAACGATCAACTCCCACGAATCGCGGGGAAGATCACCGGCACTCAATGCCTGAAGGCATGATGGCAGATGCACCTGCGCGTTGTGCGCTGGGACGACGACTGAAAGAATCAGCGGGTTAACCTTTGCTGCCAACGAGGCCGCCTCGCACGAGCGCGCCGAGGCGGCGGATCATGCGCCGGCCTGCAACGAACGCCTTGAATTCAAGCGAGCCGAAGCGACCGAGCATTTTGCCACTCCGGAAGTAGTACATATCGAGGCGCGGCAACGAGTGTGGTGAGTCTGCGTCGGACAGAAGTCCAAAGTCTGTCGTGCATGCGATAGAGTATCGCCGTGATACCGTCGCGATCGCAGCATCGTCGTAATCGCCGTAGGGAAACGCGAATGCGACAGGGTCGGCTCCAACGCGTTCCTTTATTGAGGCAGCCGATTCATTTACCTCGCGTTCGAGCAACACAGCGTCGAGCCCCTTCATTGAGCGATGCGTCAGGCTGTGCCCGCCGATGTCAAATCCCTGCGAGCGGACTTGCGCGATCTGACCCCAGCTCATCAGCGATAAGCGCGGAACGGCCGCTCTCGAATCGGTGGACTCCCAGTCGTTGGCGCCACCAACGCACGAGGGAATAATGAACACAGTCGCCGGGGCGGTGTGAGCGAGAAGCACAGGCGCCGCGGCAGACGCGAAATTCTCGAAACCGTCGTCGAATGTGATCGCGACCGCGTCAACATCCGGAGGGACAAGAGTCAACGATGTCAGCGGCACAATCCTGACTCCGCGGGATTTAAGCGCGGCGAAATGCCGGTCGAGCTCCGCGGGAGAAACCGAGACTACTGATCCACTGTCGTCGATCGAGTGATACGTGAGAATGGCTTTCACATCGATCTCATGCGGCCGCAGCGCGGAGCGAAGCGAGCGCGGCAAGCGCTCCGCGTTCCCACGTGAGAATGGACGACCGCTCGAGCGCGCATTTCGCCATCGCACTACGCAATGCGCCATCGGATGCGAGCTCCGACATCGCGTTGAACAGACCTCTCTCGTCGCCAGGAACGATGAAAATGCCTCCTCCCTCGAGCAGCAGCGGAAGCGGACTCTCGACCGTGGCGATAACCGGTGTTCCGCAGGCGGCCGCCTCGATCGCAGGCAGGCCAAAACCCTCGGCGGCTGAAGGAAGAAGCAGGGCAATCGCACCGGAATTGAGCGCGCTAAGCTCTTCATCGGGAACGAAGCCCGTCCAATGAACCAGATCGCTCGTACCAGCCTCATCTATTGCTGCTTTCGCGCCAGCGAGATCGCCGAGGAAGACATCGCGGCTGACGGTACCGACTAGGAGCAGGTGAGGCTTGTCGCCGTGAGTCCCTGCAACGACCGTCGCGTGTGCCTTGATGATCGAGGGAATGTTCTTGTGCGGATTGAATCCACCGACGTAGATGAACCACCTCGCTCCCTCGGGCAGTCCGATTCTCCGCGCCTCGAGCTCGATGTCGGCGGGATCTCGCGGACGAAAAGCGGAAGCAGCCGCCTCGGTCGCGACATCGATGCGCTCGCGGGGCACCCTGTGTATGCGCTCGACGTCCAGTGCGGCGTAATCCGAAACAGTCAGTATCCGTGTTGCCTGATGGAGCGCGAGCTTCACTTTGAGCTTCCAGAACATTCTGGCTCGCGCCGACGCAAGTGTGAGCGAAGGAAATCGCTCGGCGATCGCGTCATGAATGGTTACGACCGCCCGCAAACGAGGTGGAAGCGGAAAGTAGGTGTAGACCGATGGCGAAAAGAAAATGTCGAGCCTGGTGCGCGCAACGGCCCGTGTCATGGCGAGGATGTCGAGCGGCGACCGGTATCCTGTCGCCGATGCGGCAGTTGAAGCCGCCGTTTCCGCGTGAACAATGACATTCCGAACATTCGGCGCAGCGACGGTGAATCGAGCAGCGGATTCGCGATCGACAAAGCACACGAATTCGTCATCCGGTGCAAGGCGAACCATGCTCTCGACGATCTCACGAGCGAAGCGGCCATATCCGCGCTCGTTCGACCAGCATGTCCCGTCAACGCCGATCAGCAACCGATGCTTCCATTGCCCCGACCGCTTCTCCAGCGGCCCAGCACGCGGCGATAACGAGTGTGATCGGAAGCGCGACAAGATATTTCGTTCGATACGCGGCGCTCCCCATCACTCGTCGTGCCGCACGGGCGGCGAGGAGAAATGGAACAGCTGTGGATCCAGCGACAATCTTCAAGCGGCTTTCTCCATCATTTGCAACTCGTGACTTGCCGAAAAGACGACCGTGAGAAAAGCGATGACTGCATATCGATGACAAATTGAAAGACCGACCAAATTCGGAAACCGCGCTGTCGACCCACACCAACGATTTGCCAGAGTCGCGTATCGCCCGGTTGACATCCCGTTCCCAGAAACCCGCTTCCCTGCTCCACGACCCGTCTGGAATCTGGTTTCGCGAATATGCCGAATTGTCGCCCGCAATATCGTCAACAGGTCCGCTCGGTTTGCCTTCGATGTACGCGGAATAACGGAGAAAGAATATCGCTGCATCGAGGGCGCTCGCGTTATCCTC
>JBDTNA010000390.1:0-3368 GCA_039933985.1 Gemmatimonadales bacterium
CGACTGACGGCGTGGGAGCTCATGCAGGACGACATTCCCGTCACTCTCATCGCCGATGTCGCCGCGGGCTTTCTCATGTCCGAAGGATCGATCGACGCGGTGATCGTCGGCGCGGACCGCATCGCGGCGAACGGAGATACCGCGAACAAGATCGGAACGTACCAGCTGGCCGTACTCGCCGAGAAGCACCGGATTCCGTTCTACGTTGCCGCGCCGACGTCGACCGTGGACCTTTTGACATCATCCGCAGGAGAGATAGTAATCGAGGAGCGGGATGCTGCCGAGCTGACTTCTTTTGCGGGCCACCCGAGCGCGCCGGAAAATGTTCGAACGCGCAATCCTGTCTTCGATGTAACGCCCGCAGATCTGATCGATGCGATTATCACTGAAAAGGGAATTTCGATGAAGGGCGATCACCCGCGGCGATTGAAGGAGTTCGTTTCCGCATGACTGCAACGCAATCCACCGCTTCGGAACTTCAGTTGGCCGAAGCGGTGAAGCACGTGAGCGAGTTCTTCGGATTCGGTGCCAGCCGTCCCGCCCCCACGATTCTCCTTATTTCGGGTTCCGGCTTGTCCGATCTCGCCAGCGACCCTGTCGCGACACTTGGTTACGACTCGATTCCCGGGTTTCCACGCGCATCGGTTGCTGGTCACGGCAACGAGCTCGTGTTGCAGGAAGTAGAAGACAAGCTTGTTCTTGCAATGAATGGAAGGTTTCACCTCTACGAAGGGTACACTCCTCAGGAAGTGACTTTCCCGGTTCGTCTCGCGCGGGCGCTTGGCATCAGGACCATGATCATCACCAATGCATGCGGTGGCATGAATCCCGGTTACGCGGCGGGGGACATCATGTTGATCGAGGATCATATCAACATGATGGGAACGAATCCGTTGATCGGGCCGAACCACACCCAAGGCCCGCGATTCCCTGACATGTCCGAGCCTTATTCCGCGCAGCTGCGACGCCTGGCGACCGATGTTGCGAAAGAGAATGACACGACCGTTCACTCAGGCGTGTACGTCGGTGTTACCGGGCCGTGCCTCGAGACCAACGCAGAATACAAAATGCTTCGCGCGATCGGCGCGGACGTGGTGGGGATGTCAACCGTTCCCGAAGTGATCGTCGCACGTCATGCGGGAATGCAGGTTCTTGGATTCTCTGTAGTGACTGACCTTTGCGTTCCACCGGTGCGCGCGACATCGTTCGACGAGATCATGCACAATGCGCGGCTGGCCGAGCCGGCTCTCAGGAAACTCATCCGTGGTTGTATCGCGCGGATGTAACCCGAACATTCATGACAAGCTTGATCGAGCGAGTTCAATCAGCCCTGGTGACCTATCCCGACTGGCCGAAGAAGGGTGTGACATTCGCTGACTTGTCGCCCGTCTACGCCGACCCGGAGTTGCGGCGGGAGCTTACCGCGCATTTCGCACAAGTCGCATCCGATGCCGGGATCGAGACTATCGCGGCGATAGAGAGCAGAGGCTACCTGCTCGGTATGTCTGTCGCGGATGAGCTCGGGCTTCCATTTGTGCAGGTGAGGAAATCCGGAAAGCTTCCCGGAGATTGCTGGAAGGCCGCCTATTCGCTCGAGTATGGAACGGCGGAGATCGAAGTTCAGTCCTCGGCTTTTTCGAGCGCTGCCAGGGTTCTGCTCGTAGATGATGTACTTGCAACTGGCGGAACAATGAAAGCGGCGAGGGAGCTTGTGGAACAATCAGGTGCAGTGGTGGCCGGCGCCGCAGTGATCGCCGAGATCTCTGTATTGAACGGGCGCGAGAAGCTGCCGGGCCTCGTGGTCAGCTCCCTCCTTCAGTTAGAGTGAGCGCAGGCTGCCGCTCCGGTCGGAGTCGATAGCATCGTCGAAGGTCGAGGGGCAGGCTCGCTCACGCACGAAGGCCGCGTAATTCATCTCGCTGCATAAACCAGTGACTGTCATTCCCCGAGTAGGAGAATGACAGTCCAGCTATCGACAGCTGTACTCAGCAGCTCACGTCAGGATTCCACGGATAGAACATGCCGAGTGAATTCCGCGACCACACCCAGACGTGCAGCTCGTAATGCGGAATGCTGCCGGTACCACCAGGAAAGGTGTGACTGCCCTCGAGTAGCGGCTGCCCTAGAATCTCCGGTGGCGGAGCACCGATGCCATTCGCTGCTTCCCATGCCGCCTTGAAAACGATGTACTCCACCCCTACCAGCCTCATCGTCCCGTTTGGCTTCTTCTCATACAACAACATCTCTGGCTGGAGCAAATCGATCGTCGCGTCGCCTGCGGCAGGATTCCCGGCCCCGCCACGCAGCGGCACGTTCACCAGGTGGTAGCCCATATTCCCTTCGGAGTTGCTCGGACACGTCGCGCCCGGGGCGAACGGATTGGGTGACCAGGTGGTATAGCCGGCTTCCTGCGCTTTCTCGAAGTCGTGGAACCCAGCGGTCACTTGCCTTATCTGCGCAAGGCCAGCGTTCACTTCTGCCGTATATGTGCCGGATACATTCCGGAGCGCGGCAATTGCATTGTCATCGTGATTCATGGGCTCTACCGTGGTGGTGCCATCGGTGCATGCCGCCACTGCGAGAACCAGAATCGAGAGGAAAACCCGGCGCATTTGACTCTCCGCTTTTGTTCGAGGTTACAAAGCCGACCCAGTCGGGCTTGACGGGGATCGTCACTGGGGCTCACGTTAGACCTTCCCCCTCACCGGCATCTCACCGGAAGCTCACGAAGCGCACTTATTTGCAAAAATGTTCGTTCTGAGGCTGCTCGGGACTCTGTCTTTGCAGTGCGAGACGGGAACGGTCCCGCCGGAGGCACTGCAGAAACGGCGTCTCGGACTCATCGCTCTCCTGGCAATCGAAGGAGAGCGCGGGATTTCCCGCGATCGTCTCCAGAGCTATCTCTGGCCGGAAAGCTCATCATCGAAATCGCGACACGCCCTGGACCAGCTCATCTACGCTACACGCCGGTCTCTGGGCACCGACCCATTCGTCTCCGCAGGCGGAGAGCTGGGGCTCGATCCCGCGATGATACACACGGACATCGAGACGTTCGACTCTGCATTCCGGGGAAAAAACTGGGCCGTGGCCGTGGCCGCATACGGTGGTTCGCTTGTCGACGGGTTTCACTTCTCTGCCAGCCGGGAGCTCGAATCACTCATCGATAGAGAACGCAACCGGCTCGAGCAGCAATACCATAAGGCACTGGAGACACTCGCCCACGACGCCGCGGCGGCAGGCGATCATGTGGGATCAACCGCGTGGTGGAAGAAACTCGCGGCCTCGGACCGCCTCTCGGCGAGAGTCGCCCTCGAAACCGTGAAGGCGCTCGATGCAGCCGGAGACCGCGTGGGCGCAATACAGCACGC
>JBDTNA010000391.1:0-3319 GCA_039933985.1 Gemmatimonadales bacterium
ACGGGAGCGCTATCTCGATGTGACGCTGTCGATCCCGAGTCAAAAGGGACCGGGCGCGAGCGAAGGAAGCGCTGAAAGGAAAATAACGTCGGAAGGCAGGTTTCCGATAGGTTCTGCAACCGTTTGAGCACAGCGGTTTCCTCCGCCTCTTTAAGATTGTCACGAGCCACCCACCTAGAGACGCGCGATGAAGAATGCGGAGGATGTAGTCACTGCTGCCTTCGCAGCCATCAATGCCGAAGACTGGCACGAGCTCGCGATGCTTTGCGATCCAGCGAGCCTGTCGATCTTCAAGCGGGAAACGCTTGATCTGCTTTCGGAGTACGACGATGGCTTCGAACTCGAGAATGACTTCGGCGACGTGCCGGACCTGGCTGAGATGCTGCGCTTTGAAATGGCCAACGTCTCCTCGATCGAAGAGGCTAAGGCTATGGATCCGGGCCGAGTCTTCGCCCGGTGGATTCAAGCTCATTCCATTTCGTACTTCTCCGGCAAAGACGATCAGGAAGTGGCGTGTGCCAGACGCGACGGTGATCGGCCACGAATTGTGCGGAGCTACAAGTATGCAGTGCTTGGAAGTGTAGCCGATGCGCCAGACATAGTTGATGTGATATATCGATCTACAGACCCGCTGTCGGAATTGTATTCCATAGCGTACGAGAAGCGTCTCGGCAAATTGTCAGAGGACGAGCGACGCATTGTCGAATTGATCCATCATCGCGACCCGCTGGTCGTCACTTGTAGGAAACAGCGTGATGGTTCGTGGAAGATCATCGCGAAACGCGATTTCATCCTGATCGATTCGGTTGAATTCGTGTAACGGAATCGAATGGTTAACTTGACCAACTAGATGAGACCACTCATATTGGTCAATATGACCAAGATCGTAAAGCTCTACGATGCAAAAACCCACCTGTCCAGCCTTGTCGAACGCGCGGCGAAAGGCGAAGAGTTCATCATCGCCAAGGGCGACGAGCCAATGGCTCGCCTCATTCCCCTGACCAAACGAGGCCTTCGCCGTGCACCCGGCGGATGGGAAGGCCGCGTCGAAATCGCGGCTGACTTCGACGCTCCCCTCCCGAAAAAAATTCAGCGCGCGTTCGAGCAGCCGGAGTGAGCGATCGCCTGCTGCTGGACACCCACGTCTTCCTATGGTGGAAGGAAAACAATCCGCGGCTCAGTCTGCCCGCCCGCGAAGCAATCGCGACGGCCGGGTTGGTGTTCGTGAGCGCGGCATCGGCATGGGAGATCGCCATCAAGTCGAAGCTCGGAAAGGTCCGTCTCCCTCGACCATTCTCCGAAGGCGTCGACGACAGCGGATTCATCGAGCTGCCGATTCGATTCGAGCACGCCGCTGCAGTGGAGATCCTGCCGCAACATCACACGGACCCTTTCGACCGAATGCTGCTGGCCCAGGCAGTCGTCGAGAAGCTGGTCGTCGTCACCCACGATCGTGCGATGGAACCCTACGGTGCGGCAATAATCTGGACCTGAGTTACCGCCGGATTGCACCGCCGCGCGGACTGAGCCATAGTTTCGCGATGGATCCCACAACCAAAACCATTGTCACAACGATCATCGGGGCGCTGGCGCCTATGGTGTCGAACGATGGTGGAATTGGCGGAAAGCGAAGCGAGCGAAGTGAGCGAAGTGAATCGCTCCCGGCCTGAAGAATTGCAGATGGTAACGAAGCTGGGCCTGTCCGCCAGGTTGTGACATCTGCGCTGCAGGATCAGCTTCAGGAGTCGCTAGGGTCAGCCTACACTATTGACCGAGAGCTCGGCGGCGGCGGCATGTCCAGAGTTTTTCTGGCCGCCGAAAACAGGTTCAACCGAAAGGTCGTCGTAAAGGTTCTTTCCCCCGATCTTGCCGCGGGTGTGAGCGCCGAGCGCTTCGAGCGGGAGATTCAACTTGCCGCGCGACTGCAGCAGGCGAACATCGTTCCGCTTCTCGCCACCGGCGACACGAACGGACTCCCGTACTTCACGATGCCGTTCGTCGAAGGCGAGTCGCTCCGCGCGCGGATCGCAGCTCACCACAAATTCTCAATCACTGAGACAGTCGGCATCCTCCGCGACGTCGCTCGCGCGCTGAGCTATGCGCACGCAGCCGGCATCGTACACCGCGACATCAAACCGGACAACGTTCTCCTGTCGCATGGCGCAGCCGTTGTAACTGATTTCGGAATCGCGAAGGCGCTCTCGGATTCACGAACGGAAGCAGGGGGCTCGAGCCTCACTCAAACCGGTACATCGCTCGGCAGTCCCGCCTACATGTCTCCCGAACAGGTCGCAGGTGATCCGAACGTTGATCACCGCGCCGATCTCTATGCATTCGGCTGCATGGGCTACGAGCTCCTCGCCGGAGAGCAGCCGTTCTCGGCAGATACTCCTCAGCGCGTCTTCGCGGCGCACCTGACACAAAAACCTCGGCCGATCGAGAGCCTGCGATCCGAAGTTCCCCGATCCCTTGCCGCGATCATCATGCGGTGTCTGGAAAAAGAGCCGGCTGACCGACCGGCAACCGCAGCAGAAATACTGACGGCACTGGAATCTGTCTCGACGTCGGATGCGAATGCGCCGGCGACGACAACACGCGAAACCCGCAATCCAAGCGTTCGACGCATCGCCGTCGCTGCAGGTGTGCTTCTTCTGATTGCGATCGGCGGCGCGGCCATCAGGAAACTTTACACACCCGCAGGATCGTCATCGACCGACAAATCAGTCGCCGTGCTTCCTCTCGCGAACTTGAGCGGTGACAAGGCGAACGACTATTTCGGCGAAGGGTTGGCCGAGGAAATCACAGGCGCGATTGCAAAGGCGGGCGTGCGTGTGGTGGGGAGGAGAAGCGCGTTCACGCTTGCCGCAAAGGGAGCGAGCGCAGGAGAAATCGCCCGCGAGCTCCACGTCGGCAACGTGCTCCAGGGAAGCGTCCAAAGAGCCGGTGATCAGGTAAGGATTTCAGTCAGCCTGATCTCCGCTCCCGATGAGTCGGTTCTGTGGAGCGAGAAATACGATCGGCCGATCAAGGATGTCTTCGCCGTGCAGGACGAAATCGCGCGCGCGGTCGCCGGGGAATTGAAGCTGGCTGGAAACCAGCGTCTCCGAAACATCGAGACAGTGAATCCCGAAGCGCACGCCGCGTACCTTCAGGGCCTCTATCTCTGGAACCGCCGCAACGCTCCGGTGTTGCGACAATCGATCGCACGTTTCGCGGAAGCAGTTCGTCTCGATCCGAACTACGCGCAGGCGTATGGCGGAATGGCGATGGCCTATGTCGTCATGCCTGCGTACGACGACATCGGAAGCACCGACATGCT
>JBDTNA010000392.1:0-3291 GCA_039933985.1 Gemmatimonadales bacterium
GGAGTTAGCGGGCTTTCGCCCTCCGGGACCTGGGGCGAATTCAATATAGTTAAGAGGCAATGCCGTAGTAACTGCGCGCTGTCATCGGCCTGACAGCTTCGCGGAATAGTGTTACTCGAGACCATTTCGTGATTCCAAGATTATCACCGCGAGGCCGAGAATGTTCGCCGCAAGATTTCCACGCAGGTATTCAATTTGGGCGCTCGTCGCCGCAGGCACCCTTTTAGGCGGACAGCTGGCCGCGCAGGCACCTGTTCAATCGGACAGCTCCCGAAAAGCCCGCATTCCGCTCTTCACGCTCGACGATGCGCTTCTCGGACTTGGATTCGCTGGTCTTACGATCGCGATGTTCCCGGTTGACAAATCAGTCGCGCGACGACTGAGGATACCGTCCTCCGGCGAAAACAAGTTCATCGGCAACACAACGACAGGAGTGGAGGTGCTTGCGAACCCGGGCGCGCTCGTCGCCGGCTCGGCGATGTATTTGCTGGGCAGAACCACGCATCACCGGAATCTGGCTGATGTCGGCCTGCATACAACCGAAAGCATCGTCATCGGCTCGACGATAACCCTGGGCCTGAAAGGAATTCTCGGGCGGTCGCGTCCGTTCGTGTCGAACGGAACCGACCCGAAGGATTTCGGCTTCGGAAAAGGATTCGGCAGCGGCGACCGCCAATCCTTTCCATCAGGCCATACCACCACGGCATTCGCGGCGGCGTCCTCGATAACGAGCGAGGTTCAGCACATATGGCCGAAGTACACCTGGGTTGCAGGACCCGTCATGTATGGAACCGCGTCGATGGTTGGGCTCGCGCGCATGTATCACAACAAGCACTGGGCGAGTGACGTCGCCCTTGGCGCAGCGATCGGGACATTCAGTGGTCTCAAGGTGGTGCGCTATGCGCACAATCATCCCGGCAACCGGTTCGACCGATTGCTTCTCGAGGCCGTGATCGAGCCGAACGGCGACGGCGGACAACTGGTTGGGTTGACGGTTCCCTGGTAAAAAGAAAATCCCGCAGCATTCGAAAACGCCGCGGGATTCTCATTCACCCTCTCAAGGTGTACTGAACTTACTTCTTTACTTCGACCTTCGGAACCTTGACCATCATCGAATCGGTTGTGATGTCAACGCTAGGTACGTTAAGCGTATCGGTGACCGTTCCGATCACGGGCTTCTCTACTTCGAGATCACCTTCTTTGGTCTTGCTGCAGGCGGTGATCGAGGCGGCCAGAATGGCCATTGCCAAAAGCTTACGCACGTGACGCCTCCCCATATAGTTAGTTCGCGTCGCAAAGGGGCGACGCACCTTCGGCATATGCAACTTCTTTGCCGTGTTTCTCAGTCTTCGAAAGCTTCTCTCTGCAATCGCCTAACTCTGCGCAGCTCATAGACTTGCGCCACTTCGCCGCCCAGGATGAAAATCATCGCTGCGTAATAAACCCATACGACGACGATGACCAGGGCCGCAATAGTGCCCGTATAGAGTGATCCCGGATCGAACGATTTCACGTACGCGGTGAACCCGTACTTCGCCATCTCGAGCATGATGCTTGTGAAAAGCGATGCTATTCCGGCCGTCTGGTATCTGATACGGCGGTTCGGAAGAAACTTGTACAGCGCGAAAAACATCAGCGCGATAAAAAGAAACGCGATGAACTGCCCGATGTTGTATTCGACCGCTCCCATGACGTCCTGACGCAGTCCGAGCTGACCGAGCAGCGACAGTCCTCTGCTCGTTGCCAGTGCGAGGTATGTGTTGAGAGCGGTGTACGCGACAAGCAGAAGCGACGATACGATCGTTATCTGAATGTCGAAGATCTTGCCCGCGATTATTCCGCGGTCGGCGTCGATATCGAATATCTGCGCGAGCACGCTGCGCAGGGATCCGAACAGTCGCGTCGAAAACCAGATGAAGCCGACCACGCTGTATATCCCGATTGCTTCTCGGGACTTGATGATGTCGATGATCACACCGCCGATCGGTGACTGCTCCCCGGTCGGACTTCGCGGCAGCAGGCGGTTGATCATATCAGCAATTTCGACGGATGATGCGTCCGCCGACTGGTTCAGCAGATAGGCGAGGCCGGAAGCAAAGAGAAGAACGAACGGGACCGCGGCAAGGAGGATGTTGAAGGCAATTCCTCCCGCCAGAAAAAAGACGTTGTCTTCCCCGCTATTGTCCCAGACGCGCTTTGCGTAATCGCGAAGGGTCCAGCCGATCCTGCTTGGGAGCGGCCTTGTGGGCACTAGCTCTCTTTATACGCTGCCTTCGTTTCCGCAATGCGCTGCTCGAGCTCGACGCGCGCCTGCTGCGCCGCGGCGCGCCCCGCATCGACAGCATTGCTCACCTGGCGCCGCTTGAGATCGACAGCCTGGCGCGTCGAGTCGATGCGGTTCTCAACACTCTCTTTCGCGCCCTGAATTTTCTGGCTCACGGTTTCCGCGACTTCCGACACGAAATCCTGAGCCTGGTCGCCTACTTTCTTCGCGCGCCGCTGAAGGTCGCGACGCGTTTCTTCACCGCTCCTGGGCGCGAACAGCAATGCCAGTCCAGCGCCAATCGCGATGCCGGCAACGAGCGCGCCGATTCCCGGCTCGTTCTTTTCGATCACGACGATCGGCTCGTCGTCTTCGTAGTCGTAGTCATACTCGGACATCTTCGTCACCATCCAGAGGTTGTCACTTCTTCTTCACCTTGCCCTTGGGAGCGGCGACAGGTGCGCGCGTCGCGCGCATCTTCTCCGATCCAGGGCCGGCCACAACAGGAACACTCGCACCATTCGTGCGCAGCAGAGCAGAAATCTCCGATCGCACGTCATCGGGCGTAATACCGACAATCTTTCCTGTCTTGACGAGATCGCCGCCGGTCGACGCGAAAGTGCGCAGCACAAGGTGCTTCTTCGTGTCGGCGAGCGATGAGCCGGCCGACATCGTGATCGTAACCGGGAACTCACCGGTCATCCGAAAGTGTCGCGGCATGATGTCGTTCGAAGTGATCACATCGCCTTTCGTCATGATGACCGCGCGCTCGACGGCATTCTTCAGCTCGCGAACGTTCCCTGGCCAGTTGTGCGAGAGAATCCATTCCCACGCTCCGTCGTCGAATCCCTTGATCTTCTTGCCGTTCTGCGTTCCGAAGCGCGCGAGAAATTCGTTCGCCAGAAGCTTGATGTCGCCGGCTCGATCTCTGAGCGGAGGCAGGAAGACCTCGACTACGGCGAGACGATAATAGAGATCCTCGCGCAGCTCGTTTTCGGCCAGCGCCTTCTGAAGATCGCGATTTGTTG
>JBDTNA010000393.1:0-3291 GCA_039933985.1 Gemmatimonadales bacterium
CTGGCTAGCGGGCTGATTGTCTCGCTTTTCGCGTTCGGATGTGCGGGGTATCACGGCGACAAAACGGCCTTGCGAGTTCTGGTTTACAACATTCATGCTGGCAAGGATGCGAAGGGCGTAGATAATCTTGTCCGCGTTGCGCGCATCGTTCGCGATACGAAGGCCGACATCGTACTTCTTCAGGAAGTCGACAAGGGCACGACCCGCTCCGGCAACGTCGACCAGGTCGCCGAGCTGAAGAGATTGACCGGATACAACGGCGTCTTCGGCAAGACGCTCGACTATCAGGGTGGCGACTATGGCATCGCAATCCTGTCGCGGTGGGCAATCACGAACGACACGCTGATCCACCTGCCGGTTGAGCCGCCTCAGTTCCGGTCGAACGTTTCATATGAGCCTCGCGGTGCGCTACGCGTCGTGATCCAGTCACCGCTGGGACTTCTCCGGGTCGTCAATACTCACATCGACGCATCTCGTGAAGACACATACCGGCTTCAGGAGGCGAAGACGCTGATCGCAATTGGAGGAGCGCTTCGTGACAGCACGGGAACGACTTTCATCGGCGGGGATTTCAACTCGGAACCGGAGAGCGCAGTTGTGGCGCTTTTTGCTCCAGCCGGATGGAAGGATGGATTCCGCGAATGCGGGAAGGGAAGCGGCCTGTCGTATCCTGACGATGTTCCGGTCAAACGCATTGACTATCTGATGATGACGGGAGCGACGCGCTGCTCTTTCGCTGAAGTACTGAATACGAACGCCTCGGATCATCTGCCGGTTCTGTTCCGCGTTGTTCCATCGGGCACACGCTAGTTTCCTCGCAGGAAGATGCTTGGGGTGATGGAGACCCACCCCGTGGAGTGTTCCGGGTTTCCAGTTTTTCCGTTCGGTGTTTCGCGTACAACCTTTCTCGCTGCTGCAATAGGCCCGGTCGAAAACCGACAACTCAAGGCGGGATAACAGGAAACTCAAGACACGTGACTGGACGGGTGTGCGTGAGAAAATGAACAGGCGATGTCGAAGATCATACCAACCGCAAGAAGTGGAGATCGTGAATGGCATATGAAGGGCTGATGGTCAGTGTTTCCGGAGTGAGAGGCCGCGTTGGAGAGGCACTCACCCCGGAAATCATGGCGAAGTTCGCGGCCGGATTCGGCGCATGGGCGAAGCACCGCTCCGGAAACAGGAAAGCGCGCATAGTTGTCGGCCGCGACAGCAGAGTATCGGGTCCGATGTTTCAGCCGGTCGTGATGGCTGCACTCCAGTCGGTAGGCTGCGATGTCATCGATATCGGAATGGCACCGACGCCGACGATCCAGCTGGCGGTCGAGCACCATCACGCTGCCGGCGGGCTCGCTATCACTGCGAGCCACAATCCAATCGAATGGAACGCGTTGAAGTTCATCGGGTCATCCGGGCTTTTCCTCGACGGCAATGAAGCAAAAGAGATGCGGGCAATCGTTGACGGCGAGATTCCGCGCGCGCAATGGTCGGACCTTGGCGAAATCACATCGGACGAGGACGCGGTAGCCCGCCACATCGAGCTCGTGCTGTCACTCCCGTTCATCGATGTCGAAGCAATTCGGAAACGGGGATTCAAGGTCGCGCTCGACTGCGTTCGAGGCGCAGGCGGCACCGTCATGCCGCAGCTCCTCGACCGACTCGGCTGCAGGGTGACGGCGATCAACCTCGAGACCGATGGTCGCTTCCCCCGCTCTCCCGAGCCGATCGCTGAAAATCTTGGCGAGCTCGAGAATCTCGTCAAAGCGAGCAAATCGGAGATAGGGTTTGCAGTGGACCCGGATGTCGATCGCCTCGCGCTTGTTTCGAACGAGGGAAAAGCGATCGGCGAGGATTACACACTGGCGCTCGCGGCGAAAGTCGTTCTCCGTCATCGCGAAGGCGGAATCGTCACGAACCTCTCGACGAGCCGTATCGTGGATGACATAGCGCACGAGCAGAATCGCCGCGTGATTCGCGCGCCAGTCGGCGAAGTCAACGTTGCGACGCGAATGCGATCGGAGAACGCGCCGGTCGGGGGGGAAGGCAACGGTGGAGTGATTCTCACTGAGATGCACCTTGGCCGTGACGCACCGGTCGGTGCCGCGATCATTCTCCAGCTGCTGCTGGAGGAAAACAAGACACTGTCGCAAATCGTGGCGTCCTATCCGCGCTATTCAATCGTAAAAGACAAGCTCGACCGCCCGGCAGCGCCGCTCGACAGCGTTTATTCCTCGCTGAAAAGCGCGTTTCCCGATGCCGAAGCAGACATGCAGGACGGGCTGAGACTCACATGGCCGGATAGATGGGTTCACGTGCGTCCCTCGGGGACTGAGCCCATCGTCCGTGTGATCGCCGAGGCCCCGACGACGGCCGAAGCTCACGAGCTGATCGCGAAGTGCCGCCTGCCTCTGGATGCGCTGAAGTGATGGTCCGGCTAACACGGTCCCGCTCTTGCCGCTTAACTTTCGAGATTGAAGTGGGTCGCAAGCCCCTAAACGAATAGAGCCCCTTATGTGTGGAATTGTCGGTTACATCGGAGACCGCGGGGCGACCCCTCTCCTGCTCGATGGTTTGAAGAGATTGGAATACCGCGGATACGACTCCGCCGGCGTCGCGGTTCTCAATGGAAACGGGGTTGAGACACGAAAGGCCGCGGGCAAGATTTCGCGCCTGGAAGCGGCATTGTCCGCTGCGCCGGTTCATGGGAACCTCGGCATCGCGCACACCCGCTGGGCTACTCACGGTGTGCCCAACGAGTGTAATGCGCACCCGCATATCGACTGCAAGGGCAACATCGCGGTCGTTCACAACGGCATCATCGAAAATGCAACATCGCTGAAGGCGCGACTCGTCGAGCTCGGACACAAGTTCGTCTCCGACACTGACACCGAAGTCATCGCACACCTCATCGAAGAAGCATTCGACGGGAATCTCGAGGACGCCGTCATCGAGGCGTTGTGGCAGATCGAAGGGACGTACGGGATCGCGGTAGTCTCGAGCGAAGACAAGGACAAGATTGTTGCCGCGCGCAAGGGAAGTCCGCTATTGATCGGCTTGGGCGACAAGGAGTTCTATGTCGCAAGCGATGCCTCGGCTATTCTCGCGCAGACGCGCGAAGTCGTCTATCTCGATGACGGTGATCTCGCGGTCCTCACTCGCGACGGCTATCGGGTGATCGACCTCCGAGCGAAGGAGCTCGACCGGAAAGTTCACAAGATCGATTGGGACCTGAGCCAGATCGAGCGCGGCGGATTCGATCACTTCATGCTGAAGGAGATCTTCGAGCAGCCG
>JBDTNA010000394.1:0-3270 GCA_039933985.1 Gemmatimonadales bacterium
TTGCGCAATGCGTACTGACTGCGCATTAGGGAACCCTGCGCGCATTGGGGACAACCGCAGAAGGGCGGGCGGTGTCCGGCGCAATTCGATGAGCTGGGCGAACGCCCGATTCTCCACTACCGGAGCTCAATCGGTTTAGACACAGAGACCGCAGAGGAAACGGCTTAGAAAAAAAAAAGGGGTCATCCGGTAATTCTCGGATATGGTGCGAAGCGGTCCAAGCAGCAAACAGACGAAACACCGTTTGATTAGCGCCGAGGACTCGGCGGTTAAATGCTGTTGTTTTGCTGGTCCGCGATTTCCCGGAGTTACCGGATAACCCAAGAAAAAACAGCACGGAACTCTGCGGTCTCTGCGGTCTCTGTGTCTAAACAGCCTGTGGTTATGTGGGAGTGACCGAACGGATTGCCGGATGGAGCCCTACGCGAAATGCAAAGAATGTAGGCGATCATACCGCGTGAGCGAGACCGGCCGATCCGACCGCATCGCCCGCCGGTTTAAGCCCGTCCGTGGTGTCCCCCAATGCGCGCAGGGTTCCCCAATGCGCAGTCAGTACGCATTGCGCAATCCAAACTGAACCACTACCAACTCGTCGGGAGAGGTTCCACAAACCCGGTCCTCGTTTTGCTTTCGAAGTGACCGGCGCACGTATCCATGCGTCTGAAAGTCGAACACCACCTCGCAGAGCAGGACCCACATGAAAACTCGAACGCTTTTAACGGCGGTTGTCGCCGCGTCTCTCGCCGCATCTTTCGCCGCATCTTTCGCCGCACCACCGCTGGGCGCCCAGGAAATCGACGGCCAGTGTCCGCCGGGCACCTCGAACGGCGCCGGACAGCCCGACAATACGAAGGTCGCGCAGGACGCATGTCAGAAAGCGATCGATCTCTTCAAGTACATGGCGCCGCAGCTTGGCGTCGTGCTCGCGGGCGGAAATCCCACCCAGGGATTCGGCGGAACGCTCGGCGGACTTGGCCATTTCTCTTTTGGAGTTCGCGGGAATGGACTTCAGGCGTCGCTACCGGAAGTCGATCGCGTCGTTCCGAACACCCGCGGCGCGCAGCAGAGCACGTACACGCTCGACACCAAGCCGGTCGGATTCATCACCGCGGATCTCGCGATCGGTCTCTTTCAGGGAATGGCGACGAGCGGATTCGGTGCGCTCGACGCGATCGTCAGTGCTTCATATATCCCGGAGTATGACGGCGTTTCGGTAGACGTGACCGTTCCGTCGGGCTCAGTCAAGTTCGGCTTCGGCGCCAAGGTCGGAATTCTGAAAGAGACCGCGGTGAGACCGGGAGTGTCGGTGAGCTTTCTCGAGCGCAACCTGCCGAAGGTCACGATCACCGGCGTGTCTGGTGACGACAGACTTTTGCTGGAGAACATCGACGTTCGCGCGAGATCGTGGCGTGTCGTCGCCGGGAAGAGCTTCCTGTTTCTTGGCGCCGGTGTCGGTTTCGGTCGCGATAACTACGACTCGAATGCCAGCATCACGGTGAACGTCGCGCCGCGCGCAGCAACTCAGGGCGGAATTGGCGGGCCGATCGCGCTCGGGCAGAAACTCGGTCGCAACAACTTCTTCGGAAGCTTGTGGATCAAATCACCGGTGATGCGAATCGTCGGCGAGCTCGGCGTGGTAAGCGGCGGAGACATCGTGACGTACAACGCATTCACCGGTGCGCAGCCCGCGGACAGTCGTACGTATGCGTCAGTTGGCCTGAGCTTCGGGCGCTAGCGCGACCAACACAGGAGAGTTCGCTCTACTGGACGAACGACCTGACCTGGCTGTAGACGGCAGCGTCCGTCAGCATGTCGAGGTGCGCGATGCAGGCGGTCAACGTGTTAGTCGCTCCAGACAGGATCACGCTCTCGTCCGGATTGATCGTCGCATCGCACGGCGATCTCCACGTGCCGTAGCGCACGAGACCTGGAGTCTCGTCTCCAGTGTTGAGCGCCGTGAGGAATGCTGATCCGGGGACGATCTCGCGACAGGGCGTGAATCCGCAGTTCTGATTCTCGACGGCGTCAGTCCCGTGGTTTGGACCGCCGAGCGATACCCACGCATCCACGTTGAGCACGCCATCGAGGTTCTTGAGATAGTAGCGAGACGATACGCTGCCCATCGAGAACGCCACGATGTCGACCTTGGTCGCGCCCGTCTTCACCGTGATGTCGTTGACCTGATCGCGGATCTCCGCAGCGCTTACCGAATTGGATGCTGTAAAGCTGTAGTTGTAGGCGTAGAGCTCGAATTCCTGCCAGCCGTCCGCGGCAAATTTCGCTTTCATGTCCTGCCAGTTGCCGCCGTTTCCGGCATAGCCGTGCACGAAGAGAATCGGGTCGTGCTTGAGCTCGGGCAGAATCGCGCCGCCGGGGTCGGATGCGTCTGTGCACGCTGCAAGCGCGAATGCCAAGGAGCATACTGCCAAAGTTTTTGTGAATTTCATCATTGTTCTGAAAAATATTGCGTTGTCACGGTCAAGTGCAGGCACGGGATCTGCCCATTTCATAGACGATTGACCGGCGAGAAAGGTCTTTCGAGTGCGTGGAGAAGATCAAGAGCAGATGACTGTGTCCAACCGGACGTTCGAGGGATAAGTTCTCCGCGACCTGACTGGAGACCCCACGGTGAGAAAGTCCGCAGCTCTGCTGCTTTCCATAGCTACCCTCACATCTGTTGCCGGCGCACAATCGACAGCCCCCGTCTCTGGCAAGCGGGCGGCGAGTCTCGTCATTCGCAATGCCACGATCATCGACGGCGCCGGAACCCCGTCGCGCGGACCAGCTGACATTGTCGTTCGCGGGAACCGAATCGAAAGCATCGTCTATCTCGATCCAGTTGCCGTTGCCGGTGGACGCGCACGACGCCCTGCTGGCGATACGGAAATCGATGCGACCGGCAAATACGTTCTGCCCGGGCTCATCAACGCGCATGCGCACGTGCAGGATGAGCGTGGCGGAATCGCTCAGCCGCTCGATTACGAGCTCAAGATCTGGCTCGCGTGCGGCATCACCACCATTCGCGAAGTCGGCGCCGACAATACACAGAAAATCATCGAGCTCCGCGAGAGAAGCGAGAAGGGCGAAGTGGCCTCTCCGCGTATCTACGTCTACGCTCGATTCTCGAATCCGCCGGTTCCGAAGAGCGTCGAAGCGGCGAGACTGCGTGTTCGCGAGCTCAAGGCGATGGGAGCCGATGGGATCAAGCTCGTCGGTACGGATCGCGACATCATGACGAACGCCACCGCCGCCCAGGCGAAGAGCAACGCG
>JBDTNA010000395.1:0-3266 GCA_039933985.1 Gemmatimonadales bacterium
AGCAAAGCCACGCTGCGCGCATATGTAACGGTCGATGGAGCACTCGCCGGGCTCGTCGAATATGCCGACATGATCAGGCCGGAAATGCCCGAGCTGGTGAAGCAACTTCGTGCAGCGGGCGCGCACCGTGTCATGCTTCTGTCGGGCGACCGCGCTGAAAACGCGAAAGCTGTAGCGCAGGCAGTCGGGATCGAGGAGTGGCGCGGCGACATGCTGCCACAGGACAAAGTAGAAGTAGTAAAAAAACTTCTCGCGGAAGGTGAATCCGTCGTGATGATTGGAGACGGCACCAACGATGCTCCGGCGCTTAGCACAGCCACCGTAGGCGTAGCCCTCGCATCGCATGGACGCGGTATTGCAACCGAAGCGGCGGATGTGATTCTGCTTGCGGACAACCCTTCACGACTTCTGGATGGAATCCGGATCAGCCGCCGCACCATGCGCATCGCTCGGCAGTCCATCCTCGCGGGACTTGGAATCAGCGCCGTGGGAATGATACTCGCTGCGATGGGACTGATCCCGCCGGTTGCCGGCGCGGCCATTCAGGAGGTTGTAGATCTTGCGGTTATCGCGAATGCGCTGAGGGCGAGCCGCGGACCAAGGCGCGAACGTGGAGCAAAGTCGCCCAGGTCTGACAGTACGGCGCTTCATGCAATAGCCGCTTGAGCCATGCCCGCTACGATCAGGAGAATGCCTACAAAATCCCGGCGCATGGCTGACTGAAACGCGGTGTCAGGCGCGTGATCTTCTTATGGTCGGACCTCGACTACAGGAGATTCAATGTCATTCACCCACATGCACCTTTTGCTGAATCACTTTCCGGTGATCGGCACCGCATTGGGAATTGCGCTGCTCGCGGTTGCATTGATCAGAAAGAGCAGCGAGCTCTCAAAGGTTTCGCTCGGGCTTTTCGCTGCCCTCGCGGCCATCTCGGTTGTTGTCTATTTCACCGGTGAGCCGGCCGAAGCGGCAATCAAAAAACTTCCGGGATTCTCGGAAACCATTACCGAACGCCACGAGGAGTTTGCTCTGATCGCTACGATAGTGCTCGCGTCATTCGGTGTTCTGGCGTTGAGCGCGCTCGCAGTGTTCCGCAAGGAATCGCTGCCGCGGTGGGTGACGCTTTCCAGTCTCGGGCTCGCGATCGCTTCAGGGGGCGTCATGGGGTACACCGCGATGACCGGCGGTCAGGTGAGGCACACCGAGGTCCGCCCTGACGCCACCGTCGGCGTTCTGGAGAACGGAGCGCCAAGCACGCTGAAATAATGAGAGTCCTCTCGTGAGGCGCGAAACGAAGCTGAACGGATCGCGTAGTGGTGGCCACACGAATCAGGGTTGAATTTGAATCAGCTCCTCCCTTGGTCTCTCGCTCTCGCCGCCCTGGCCCACATCTTCGAAGAATTCGTGTTTCCCGGCGGGTTCAAGGAATGGTGGGTCAGGTATCGTCCGGAAACGGCGGGAAGCGTTTCAAACCAGTTTCTTGTCGGGATCAATGCACTGCTGATCGTCATGACAGTTGCAATCGGCTTCGCCGTCGGCCGCCCGGGTAACGGCGCCGCGGCGTGGCTGACTCTAGCCGCACTTCTTTTCACAAACGGCGCTTTTCACGTCGTCGGCGCGATCCAGAGCAAGAGCTACTCGCCCGGGATGATCACGGGTGTTTTGCTCTACATGCCGATCGCTATATATGGGTTCCATTACTTTATCACGACCGGCCGGGTCTCGGCCGGTACTGCGATAGTCGCCGCAATACTCGGCGGAGCCTACACTTTCATCTCGTTCGCGAATCATCGTCGGCGAACCCGGGCACTCGCGGCGCAAGCGCCACGCTGAACCTGTTAGCGGCGCAAATGGGCCCGGCATAGTCCCTGCTTTGTAACGCTGGACATTCAACTTCCAGCGTCCATTGAACCGACTTTCCATCGACTATCCGAATCTGCATGCGATGGTCGTCCATTTCCCAATAGTTCCGGCATTGCCCCCCGCAGGCCACCCTGAACAGAGTAAGTCCTCGATCGGAGCCGAGGCCCTGAAGCCCGCTCGCGGAAAATGGGTCCGGTGGTCGGTGCGCTTCGTCAGGTTCGCACTGTTTCTGCTGGCGATCGTAAGCCTCAGGCGGCAGCTCGGTGACATCGGTTTTCGCGACCTTCGTGCGAATCTCCAATCGCACGGGTGGGTTAACATTGCACTGAGTCTTGGTCTAACAGGCGCAAGTTTTCTGGCGATGGGCAGTTTCGATGTGATCGGTTTGCGCTCTCTGCGCACCGCCGCCGCGCGAAAGATCCCCGCTGCGTTTTCCATGGCGACAGCAATGGTCGCAAATGCGTTCAGTCAGTCTGTCGGTGTTGCGTTTCTGACGGGAGGCGCGATTCGCATGCGCGCATATTCGCGTTTCGGACTTGGTAAAGCCGACGTGGTTCGGCTGACCTCGTTTGTGACAATCACAGCGATTGTCGGACTCATGGTGACGGGTGCTGTCGTGTTTCTCACGAGCTCAGGAGTAACTCGAATTGCGCGATTCGAGGTAAGGCTCGCCACGATCGGAGCCCTGGTTGCATTGCCTCTGCTGCTCTACGTATGCTGGCTCCTGAGCAAGCCAGGGAAACGGTACGGCAAGGGAAAGTGGTCGTTCAACGTTCCAGATCGCGCAACCATCGCACAGCAGCTCGGCATGTCGTCACTCGACTGGATCCTCGCCGCAACGGTTCTGTTTTTTCTGATGCCCCCGTCGATTAGCCTCGCGTACAGGACCTTTCTTCCCGCGTTCTTCGTTGCGCAGACAATCGCAACATTGAGTCATGTGCCGGGAGGCGCAGGGGTGTTCGAGACGCTTCTGGTCGGCCTTCTCGCACATTCAGCGCCGGCCAAAATCGCCATACTCGCTTCGCTGCTGATCTATCGGCTGTTCTACTATTTGATTCCGCTTCTCGGAGCAGTGGCAGTTGCAGCGGTCTACGAGCTGAAAACGGCAGGCAGATCGCCAACACCGATGCCTTCTTCGCCGCTCGTCGAGGATGGCTCAAGTTGACCACACCATCGCGTGTTCCCGGCAGGAAAGGGCGCCAAGCTGCACGGAGAGTCCGAAGCACGGAGGCTCTCAGACCGGGAGTGCCGCATGTTGTCGACAATATCGACTGGCTGATCGACAACGAGGCGGCGTACGAACGCGTGCACAACGCGATCAAGGCCGCACGCAAATCAGTTTGGATCGCGCAGCTTGCGCTCGACTCGGATTGTGTCGTTCGAAGGAACAGTATTGGGTCGAT
>JBDTNA010000396.1:0-3262 GCA_039933985.1 Gemmatimonadales bacterium
CGGCGCTGCACGTGCCGAAGAGCGAAGAGCGTCACTTCGCGCAGCTTCATAAACGACGCGTCTTCCACGTAGATCGCCGTCTGCCTCGGCCACACGGCGAGACGATTCGCTCCCACAGTAGTTGCTTTTCCGTTCACAGTAACAGCATCCGCGTAATCGGCCGTATTCGACCCGAGGTCATAAAGGAATTTGGTGAGGTTGATCACCTCGCTCCCGCGCTGCCAATCCAGAAGGCCATAAAGGCTTATTGGACCAAACCTGATGTCGTTCACGAACGACATGTTGAAGTCCGGGGTCGCGTCGCCGATCTTGCGCACCACTCGCGTTCCGTCGGAAAGCGTGTCGTTCCCGACAATCTGCGTCGGCGACGCACCCTCCTCTATCTCGAATGAGCCGAGCGAGGTCCCGAATCCGCCGGTGGTGAACGACGGAACGGTCAGCTCGACGATCTTGCTTCGCGTGGAGAAATACGTTGTGCGGAAAACCCACTCGGTCCTTCCCGAATGAATCGGCACGATGTTCAGGCCAACCTCGAGTCCCGTCGTTCGCAGCTTGCCGCCGTTGAATATCTCGGTTGCAAAGCCCGATGACGGCGCGAGAGTCCGCTGAAGAAGCAGGTCGGAGATGTCCTTCCGGAATCCAGTCACCTCGAGCGTCCCGCGTCCGTCCGCAAATGTGAGGTCCACACCAGCTTCGATCTCTCGCTGTTTCTCGGGGCGAAGATCCGTCGAGCCGACAGTCCCCTGCACGACCAGGCCGGGCAGTCCGTTGATGTTTTGCGTCGCGGTGAGAGGGGTGAATTTCTGGCCAAACAGCGGCTGGTTGCCCGACTGTCCAACGGCCCCGCGAATCTTGAGCTCGTCGAGCATTCTGAACGGCTGAACGAACCGATATGATGCTGAAGCCTTAGGATACGCGAACCACTTTTTTGTATCGCTGTTCGCACTGCTTCGGTCCGCACTGATTCCCGCGGTGAGGAGCATTCGCTCATCGAGGAGGAGAAGCTCCTCCTGCGCGAACATGGACTGGTCCTCGACGCGCTGACGTTGCTCGTTCACCTGAATGTTGGTTCCGGCGCTCACGATCCCAATCCCGCCAACCAGGTTGCGGCTCACGATCCGCGATATCTGCAGATCGCGGTTCGATGCACCCAGCCCGACCGAGGTGGTCGCCGTAAAAGGCGAGCCGTCCGGAGTGTAGGTGAAGACGGCATTGGTGCCGCCGCTGAGGTTCAAATTGTTGCTGTTGCTGAGGAGCGACGTGCCCGGCTCTCCATCATCGATCGGCTCGAACTGGAGCTCGGGCGGAAACAGGAGAGAATTTTCCTGCGTGAAGTAGTCGACGCCTGCAGTCCCGGCGAACCGGAGACTGTACGTCGGCCGCTCGATGGCGTTCAGCGTGAGACGACTCGAAGCGGTAGAACGCCATACAGTCTCGTCATTTTTCATCAGAGCGGCAGTCTGCAGCGGATTGCTCGCGACGAAAGGATTTACCGGAAACGTCCCGTCGGCGTTGCGTCGCAGGTCGACGAAGCTTGGAGTAAACGGCAGCGCCATCCAGAAGCTCACGCTTGTATTGTCGTTATTGGTGAGACCTCGCTGCGCCAGCGTGCGAATCAGGTTCGTTTGCACGCTCAGACTCAACCGGCTTCCGAAATCCTGGTTGATATTTGCGCGAACGGACTGTTTCCCGAATCCCGTGTTGTCGATGATGCCTCCGTCGTGTTTCCACAGGCCGGAGAGGAAGTACCTCGTATTCTGGTCGCCACCGCTCATGTCGATCACGGATTCCGACGAGATGGGCTTGCGGCCGGCGAGCTCTTTCTCCTGATCGAACACTACGCCCGGCTTGAAGGACGTCGAGGCGGACGCTCCGAACACGCTTACCGCTTCGGCCTCTGACGTGAACGTTCGGGAGCCGAGCGTGTTGGAGATTGCGGAGAAGCCGATGCGCTGAGTGGTATTGATCTGCCTTCCTCCGGCTCGTCCGCGACGTGTGGTGATGATCACTACGCCGTTCGATGCCCGCGATCCATAGATCGCTGATGCGGAGGCGCCTTTCAGGATCTCGACGTTCTCGATGTCGTTCGGGTTCAGGTCGGCGATGCGGTTCACCTGACCGTCCTGAGTGAGATTCGGATTCGATCCGCCTGTCGATCGGGTCACCGCGTTCTGGTTTGACGGAATCGCGACGTTGCTCATGACGATTCCATCCACGACGTACAGCGGCTCCGAGGTCGCGTTGATGGAAGTGATTCCGCGCATGCGAACCTGAACCCCTCCGCCGGGCGCTCCCGAGTTAGCCGAGATGGTCGCACCGGCAACTTTGCCTTGAAGCGCGTATTCGACGCTTTGCGCGGAGACACGCGAAATGTCTTCTGCGCTTACAGTGGCGACGGCGTTGGCGAGGTTCTGCCGGGCTACAGTCGTCGCCTGCCCCGTCACGACGACTTCAGACAAATGAAACAGATCGCGGGCCAGGCTCGCTCTGACATTTGTCTGGTCGGGAGTAACGTTGATCACTCCCGGCTGATAGCCGATTCGCCGAACCGCGAGCGTGATCGCGCCCTGTGGTGCATCGGGGAGTGTGAATCTTCCGCCGGCACCCGAGACCACGCCGAGCGGCGTGCCGCGTACCGCGACTCGCGCACCTTCGATCGGTTCACCGGTCTGCGCGTCGACGACGGTACCTGAAATGGCGCGGGTCTGCGCCAGCAGCGGAACTGACCACAGGAACATGGCTGCGGCCATCAGACATCTGATACGCATGCGTCCTCCAAGAGAGTGAACGTTGCACTCGACCGGAGGACAGGCGTCTCACATCGAAGACCTGCGGGGGCCTATTGCCGCCGCGGCCCGTTCCGGCCGTTGGCTTGCTATAGGGCCTTGGCGGCGATCTGTCAATGCCGCGGGGCCGCCGCACAATGTTTTCCTGCACAAAAAAACGCCCGCTCATCGCAGCGGGCCTCTCTTTTTCAAACCGCGATGTTTTACTCGTCGACGATGTCGAACACCGCCGGAACCGGAACCGGAATCGGATCCGACATGTTGTAATCATCGGACTCCATCGGAATCACCTTGCTCGGCGTCTCCGGACGCTCCTGACCCTCAGGAATGTTCGTCACCGCGAGAACTGAGTAGTGTGTGCACTGGCCGAAGAGTCGATCCTTCGAAACCGTGCGTGTCTCGAACATGAATCTGAACCCGCTCGGACGAGTATTCCCATGGCAGAGCGGTTACTTTTCGGACCTGACTGACGCTAT
>JBDTNA010000397.1:0-3250 GCA_039933985.1 Gemmatimonadales bacterium
GATATACAGGCCGATCGTCACCGTCTCGAGCGCGACGAACAGCATCACGAAATGGTTGCTCTGCACGAGGAGCATCATCGCCGCCGTCACCACCAGCAGGATGTGGTAGAACTCCGTGCGCGGCATCCGCTGCTTCGCGAGGCTGATGGTGCCGAGCAGGCCGACGAGCAGCGCCGACAGCAGGAAAAACACGCGCATCAGCTGGCCCTCGCGTGGTGAATAAGAAGGTGCGACGACGCCGATCGACTCTCCGCGGGCGATCGCCGGCGGCCGAAGCAACGGAGCGGTCTCCGGGGTATCAGGGACTAATCGAACGATGCCTTCGGACGGTCCATCAAGGTCCGATGACTCCGCCACAACGCTAGATTTCGTGATATGCCAGACTCGACGTTAAAGGACCTGGATCAGACTGCCGGACCCCCCAAGACAACGCATACGGAGGGCCGGGAGGTCTACTTCCGCCGAGGCTTCGGACTTAAGGCCGAGGTTCAGGGGGAGCTGGCATCGGACTACAACGGGCGGCTCGTGGATCTGCTCCGCGAGCGGGATTTCTGCCTCGAGGCGGGCGATACGACCATCCGGCTGGCCCGCGAATTCGGGTTTTGCTACGGGGTTGAAAGGGCGGTGGACTACGCCTATCAGACCCGGCGGAAGTTCCCGGACCGGAGGGTGTTCCTGGCGGGCGAGATCATCCATAACCCTCACGTGAACCGGAAGCTCCGTGACATGGGAGTGGAGATTCTCGAAGTCGGACCGGAGGGGATCGACTACACCAGCGTGGTGGCTGAGGATGTTGTGATTCTGCCCGCGTTCGGCGTGACGATTCATGATTTCGAGGTCCTGCGCGGGATTGGCTGCGTGATGGTCGACACGACCTGCGGGTCGGTTCTGAACGTGTGGAAGCGGGTCGACAACTATGCGAAGGACGGCTTCACGTCCCTCATTCATGGGAAGTACTACCATGAAGAGACGCGGGCGACAGCATCCCAGGCGCTAAAGCATCCGAACGCCGCTTACTTCGTCGTCCGGAACATGGAAGAGGCGAAAATCGTCTGCGACTTCATCGAAGGCCGGGTTTCGCGCGACGAGCTGATGACGCGATTCTCGCACGCGATGTCGCCGGGATTCGACCCGGATCGCGATTTTCAGAAAATTGGCGTCGCCAATCAGACGACGATGCTCGCGCGCGAATCCCTGGCCATCGGAGTGGAGGTCGGGCAGGCAATGACCAGGGCGCGGGGTGAGGAATACGCGAAGGGCAATTTCAGAACCTTCGATACGATCTGCAGCGCGACCCAGGAGAGGCAGGACGCGGTCGTCGAGCTGCTGCAGCACCCCATCGACGTGATGGTGGTCATCGGCGGCTACAACTCGAGCAACACGATCTCGCTAGCCGCGCTGTGCGCTGAAAAAGTTCGTACCTATCACGTCGAGGACGCGTCCGCGATCGACCCCGGGATAGGCACGGTTCTCCATCGTCCACCGGGGATGAAAACCGACGTAATCGAGGATGGGTGGCTCTCGCAGCCGGGTCCGCTGCGGGTCGGAATCACCGCCGGTGCAAGCACGCCGAACAACAAGATCGGAGACGCCGTCGCGAGAATTTTCGCGACCAGAGGAATCGCGGCCGAAAACATTATCTAGGGCATTCTTCGGACCGTCGGCAACGGAATGACGTCGTCGGAGTAACAGTCGCGTTACGTGATCGCCAGCCAGTCGTGAGTATTGTACTGGCGCTTTATTTTTCTGGTGTTAGGCCCGAAACTTGTTATCGTGAGTGGCGTACAAGGACGTGAGGCTTTCTTCTTGGAGGAAGTGATGGAACTCTTCGGAGTGCCCGCTATGCCTGACCCGCAGGCAGGCGCCGGCACGGAAAAACCGGAGGATGTGCTGAATCTCGGGGCGTGGTTCCAGAAGGGTTGGACAACAGCTGGGAGCATCGGTGAGAAGGGCACGGACTTCGTGGCAGGGATGTTTGATCGATTTCGCGAAGCGGACGCATTGGGCTACGATAACGATGGAGACAACGCAAACGAAAACTGAAATCGTCAGAAGCAGGAAATAGAAAGGCCGCCCCATCGGGCGGCCTTTCTTCTTATCGACCTGTCATGCGTCTATGGTTAGGGAAGCTTGCCATTCCGGCAGTCGCCGCGAACTTCCCTACACATGAAGCTCTCCAACTTCGCTCTCGGATCATTTCTGACGCTCGCGACGGCGAGTGGCTTGCCCGCCCAGCAGGGAGGCGTGACGCACGTCGACACCGTCGCCGCGCCTTCGCTTCGCGGTAATCTGATCGGTGATCCAGACCGGCGGGAAGTCACTGTGTACCTTCCGCCGAGCTACTCCAGGAATCGGACGAAGCGGTATCCGGTCGTGTACCTGCTTCACGGATTTGCCGCCGATCATCGCGCGTTCATGAAGGGCGCATACCAGAATCTGAATGTTCGCATCTCGATGGACAGCCTGATAAAGGCGGGCCTGTCGCGCGAGATGATCGTCGTGACGCCCAATGCACGCAGCTTCTTCGACGGCAGCTTCTACGCAAACTCGGTCGTTTCGGGCAACTGGGAAGACTTCATCGTTCGCGATCTCGTCGGCTACATGGACAGGAAGTATCGAACGATTCGCAATCGATCAGGGCGAGGCGTCACCGGGCATTCGATGGGCGGATACGGAGCGCTAAGACTGGGGATGCGTCATCCGGAGGTCTTTTCCGCCGTTTATGCGCTCAGTCCATGTTGTCTCGGGACGACGCAGTACAGCGATGCGGGTACGCAGCGGGACTGGAGAAAGGGAGCGGCGCTGACCGCCCGCGATCAGTACAAGGCGTCCGGTTTCGGTACGAACAGATTCTACGCCGAAGCGGGGGTGTACTCACCTGATCCGGACAATCCGCCGTTTTTCGTGAGACTGCCGTACAAGTTGCTCGGCGATTCGCTGGTGCTCGACACAGCTGTAGCCCGGAAGTGGAAAGCGACCCCCCTCGATGAGGCGCCCTCGTACGCTCGAAACCTCAAACGGCTTGCGATTGGTTTCGATGCCGGGGACCATGATGGACTGCGCGACATTCCTCCAAATGTGCAGCGGCTCGATTCAGTACTGACCGCGTTGGGTGTTGCTCACACGGCCGAGCTTTACGACGGCGATCACGGAAACCGGATTCGTGCGCGGCTCGAGTCGAAAGTATTTCCTTTCTTCTCCCGGATTCTTCATTGACTCACATGACAAGTCTGGTGAGACCAGCGAGACC
>JBDTNA010000398.1:0-3232 GCA_039933985.1 Gemmatimonadales bacterium
CCACAGCTTAGAAGGCTGTTGCTCTATCCAACTGAGCTACTGGCGCAGGTAGTCTCGCAACTTAATGAAGGGGTGTCTTCCATTCAATCGGGCAGACCGGATTCGAACCGGATAGCTCCATCGACGCTTAAGCCCAGACCTGCATAGACAGGATAATCTCGCGTGGCACACGAGGCAATTACTATTCACCCTCCGATGATGCGTAATCCATGCGCGTAGACATCCTCGCCAACGACAGGGCGAGCTTCATCCGTCCAATGGCGGAGGGACTGCAGCGCATGCTCGTGGATTGCGGCGCAGAGCCGCGACTGCACTACGACGGGCTGTCGAATCTCATGATGAGGCAGAAGCCCGATTTTTCGTCGGCGCGATCGTTGGCCGGATCAACACTCCGGCTGTCGCAGAGCCGCCGAGCGTTCGAGGAATTCGTCGAGCAGCTCCGCGGAACCGAGTTGATCGTTGTCGTCGCGAATGTGCCGGGAAGTTTTTCGCCGGGGCTCATGCCGAACGTCGAGCTGCTGCGTGCGCGTTTTCCCGACGTTCCGATCGTGAACTACGATCTGCACTATCTCCCGACGCTCGACAGCTGGGGACGATTTCTGCTCAAGGGAGAACGGACTCAGCTTTCGGCAACAGATCTGGCAGTGTTCTCGAAAGGCCAGTTCGGACTCGAGCGCTACGATTGGTATCTCATGGCGTCCGTCGGCACGGAGATTCCACTTCCGCAGGGCCCGCATCCATATTCACTCATCGGCCTCGATCTCGACGACGGCACGCTGTATCCCGATCAGCGCGGACAGTTCCGAGCGCTGATCGACTTCGAGCAGAATCGCTTTCACTACCCGGAGTATCGGAAGCTTCAGCTCGAGGCGCTGCAGTTGTCGGGCGTGGACTACGACGTGCTCGAAAGGCCCTACAGCATGGAGGAGATCCGCGCGATTTATCGTCGAACGTCGATCTACTTCCTCGCGTCAGCGGAAGGATTTGGTTTGCCGATCTGCGAGCTGCAGGCGTGCGGAAGTCTTGTCTTTGCGGGAGATCCCTATTGGCCCGCATCGCACTGGCTCGGTGACGACTATTACGCGAAGCGCGAGCCGAAGCTGTCGCCGAATTTTGTGGTTTACGAGAAAGATGCTGGACGACTGGCCGAGCGAATCAGACAGGCCGCGGCGGATTCGGATCCGCACGCCGTGCGAGCAGCTTTCGAGAAGTATCAGCCACAATTACTGCACGGCGATCGAGAATCGGTCAGGGATTTTCTCGATCGAGTGTCAGCAGGCGATGTCCATCCACGCCTCCACCGCGAGCACGCAGCGGTGGGGCGTTAGTGTTTCGTCCAGCTACTCTGCCTTGACGTTGACGGATAGCGCGAGTCGCGTCAGCAAATGGTCCGTCTTGCCTTCTTCGTTCAACGTTCGCTGCAGCTCTCTCGCCGCGCCCTTGTAGCCGAGCAGCTGCGCGTAAGTGCGGACCGTGCCGTATCCGGCCATTTCGTAGTGCTCAACGTGCTGAGCTGCGGAAATGAGTCCCGCATCGAGAACCGCCTGATCGGGACGTTCTTTGATCAGTCCCTTCGCTTCCTTGATCAAGCCTTCCATTCCTTCGCACTTCTTTCCTTTGGGACTCTTATCCATCGCCTTGCAGATTCGTTCGAGACGACGCGCGTGCTCTTTGGTTTGGGCCAGGTGAACGCGGAAAGCAGCTTTCAGGTTTCTGTCTTTCGCGGCCTTGATCATTTTTGGCAACGCGTCAATGATCTGATTCTCGGCGCTGTAAAGATCCTTCAGCTCTTCGAGATATAGTTTTTCAAGTGAATCGAGTTCAATCGGCACGGTGAATGTCCGTTAGGTGAAAGTTGAGCTCATACAAAGCAGGATATGGGCCGCGCGTCATTTCGCGTTGGAATTGCCCGCGTCCGTCACTCCTCCGCCGTGACCCCGAGGTGTGAGCTCAGCAGTGCCTCGTACCCAGCGGACATCTGCGTGACGTCAAAGCGCGAGCTCACCCGCTCAAAAGCAGCCTTTACCAGATTCGCACGGAAGCTGTCGTCGTCGAGAATTTTCTCGATCGCGTCAGCCATTGCCGTTGCGTTGCCTGTCGGCACAAGAAGGCCGCAGACCCCGTTGTCCAACGCCTCTCGGCATGGAGCAATGTCGGAGGCGACGATCGGTATTCCGGCCGCCATTCCCTCCAGGACCGCCATCGGGAATCCCTCGCTGGCGGTCGAGTGAACGAGCACGTCGCTCGCTCCCAGGAGCTCCGGGACATCTTCGCGCACGCCGACGAAGGTGACGTTCTCGCGAAGCCCCAGCTCGTCAATGACTCGCTCGATTGCTTTTTTGCGCGAGTCGCGCGCGGTCCCTCCGACAATCAATAGCTCCGTCTGGCGACCACGATCACGCAGCTCGCCGATCGCCCTGACAACTGTCTGGTACTTCTTCGTCCGTCGAATCGCCGCGACCATGATCAGCCTTGACACCCTTGCGCGTCGGGGAATGGGAGGCGCATTGCGTCCCGCCGCCGCGCGCGACGCGATCTCGTCGACGGGGCATCCGTTGTTGATGACCGTGATGCGCCGTGCCGGCAAGAGCATACGGGTTCTCAGCACTTCCCCGACTGCACTCGAAACCGCGATCTCGCCCTTGCAGACTGGCCGTCCAAGGTGAGCGAGGGCCATCGGCCACCAGCGAGACCCGGAATAGTATTCCGGGTCGTTGGTCGAAACGCCCAGCGTTACGGGTACACCAGCAAGTCGCGCTGCCCACGCGACGACCGTGTGATTTCCGAAGAGGTGAGCCACAACTGCGTCGGGCCGAACCTGCTTCAGCACGTTCACGAGCCGGAAGAAAAAACTCAGCGGCAGGCCGCGACCTCGAGGACATTGGATGACTTCGCACAGCGCGGCGTACCGCGGATACAGCACACCCTTCTCCGAGCCGACAGAAACCACGGTGTGGGAGAACGAATCGAGATCACGGATAATGTTGAGCACACGCCACTGCGGACCGCTTGTGTTCAGCTTTCCGAGGATGTGGACGACCCGCAGCTGGCGGGTGGCGGAAGGATTGAGAGACATGCTCCAAAGATGTAAAAAAAAGGCCTGCCGCGTAAACCGCAGCAGGGCCTTCAAGGCGTGGGATGGCGTCGGCCTTTTCGCGTCAGCTGAGCATTTCCGATTTACGTTGCTGGCACAAGCGTCGATTGACCACCAACCATCTGCCAGCGTCCGTTC
>JBDTNA010000399.1:0-3207 GCA_039933985.1 Gemmatimonadales bacterium
TGACTGGTGACCCAGAACTGGTGACCGGTGACAGTTTTCGCGGAACAACTGAGTCGCCAGTCACCAGTCTTAGGTCACCAGTCACCAGCTAAGACAACAAAAAACAGCGGGGAAACCACACACACGCTGGCCCACGCCGCAGGCAAAAAAGAAGGACCCCCAGGTCGCAGATGCTTTCAACGTAAAGGACGAGCTCGGCCTCGAGCTGAAAAACTCGAGGACTTTCAGGAACGGGAATGTCGTGCTGACTCACGAGCCGAAGAAAACCGGGGGCTGACGGCGAATCAGCTCTGCCCGGTCGCCTTATTCAGAATGCTGCCGAGCATTCCGCCAAACTGCGGATGAGCGGTGTGCGCTTCGGCTTCACGCTGCAAATCCCCGCTTACCTGTCCGGCACTCGCGCCGGTCTGGCTACGGTGCCGCGCGATCGCACCAAGCACGATCGGCGCGAGAATCATCATCAGCTGTCCCACTTTCTTCCGGTCGAGTCCGCTCGCCTGGGTAACTCCGTCCTGAACGTCGCCGTGATTCGATCCGAGGATGCTTCCAAGGATTCCACCGGCGGCGCCGCCGCCGAACATTCCGCCGAGCTCTCCCAAGACCGTGCCAAGTCCGCCGGTCATGGCACCTGCACCGGTCATTCCTCCACCTCCGCCGTCGAGCATTCCGCTGTGCTCAGCGGCAGCGCTCTCTATCGCAGCGGATCCGTCGGGGCTTGCGGCGTGCGCGGCCATTCCACCCATCATCATCGGAATCGCCGCCTCGACGGCCTGCCTGGTGGCGGCTGGGTCAGCTCCGATCGAGTGACTGATCAGGTTGATACGGTCCGGCGTGAGTTGCTGATTGATGATGTCCTGAATACCGCTCATTGAGAATTCCGATTGATGTTAGATGGAATGTGTTGCCGCGTACGCTTCTGCGTAAGCGAGTGCCCGGCCGGCGAGACTATCGCGATGATTGGCGGGGGCGTGAGATCGACGCGATGATGGGAACTGCGACAAACGGGATGTGCCCGATCAGCTGAATCCACCAGCGATAGTTGATTGTGGGCGGACGATGGGTGAGTGACGGAATGACGATGAGTGACATCACCATCCAGATGGACGGTCCGTAGATCGCGGCGACTTTGATCACTCCTGGTATGGAAGTGACGGCATCGCGAATTGCGCGTGAGCGAAGCCACAAAAGCAGGAAAACGGCGGACCATGTGAGCGCGACACCGAAGTGCATCGCAAGGCCGATAAGCACCGTTCTGTTTCCGCCGTTCAGCGCATCCTTGCCGAGCAATACGGACGCGACGCCCTGCCAGAGGCGCGCCACCGTCGAGCCGTAGAAGACGGAGACGAGAATGCTCGAGAACAGGCCGTCGACGATTGCGGTTGTCAGCCACGCGCGGATAAGGCGGGATGCATTGCTCACTGTGTCAGATTCTCCTGAATGAAGCGCGGGCTGAGGTGAACGTCGAGCTGCACCAGCGGCCCGGAAGTCCGTTGAAAAGGAATACAGAGACGTTCACGTCGCCGTTGTCCGCTCCGACGAAGTTGTGCGAGCTGCCAATCAGGGGCAGTTCCTCATGACGAACGCGATACATCGCTCGATCTCCCGTGTGGCTCACCGGCCGCCCCGTGCGACCCAGGTGCGAAATAAACGCCTTCCACGGCTGCCCGCCACTTTCACCACTTGACATGCAACCGATCAGTTGCGAGTTTCGAGTCATCAAAATATGCAACCGGGAGGTTACCTATGAACGACCGTATCGAGAAATCAATCGAGCTGAAAGCGCCTGTATCACGAGTCTGGCGCGCAATCACCGACTATCGCGAGTTCGGCGAATGGTTCAAAGTGAGGATCGAAGGTCCGTTCGTGGCCGGGCAGGTGTCGAGTGGCAACATCACGCATAAGGGCTACGAGCATGTGAAGTGGCACGCGACGGTGAAGGAAATGCAGCCCGAGAGGCTCTTCTCATTCACGTGGCTTCCCTACGCGATCGATCCGAACGTAGACTATTCGGGTGAAACTCCGACGCTGGTCGAGTTCCGTCTTCATGAGATTCCGACGGGCACGCGCCTGGTCATCACCGAATCCGGGTTCGACAACGTACCTGCTCACCGGCGGGATGAAGCGTTCCGGATGAACGACAACGGTTGGGGTGGGCAGATCAAGAACATCGAAAAGCATGTCGCCGAAAACCCGTAACCGGCACGCGCGGCGCCCGAAGTACGCGCCGATCTTCGCGGCGCTTGGCGATGAGACGAGGCTTGCTCTCGTCGCCAAGCTCAATGACGGTCGGCCCCAGTCGATCGCGCATCTGACTGATGGCACGCGCATGACGCGCCAGGCGATTACAAAACATCTTCGCGTTCTGGAGGATGCGCGAATCGTGCGCAGCGTTCGCACCGGGCGCGAGAATCTGTTCGAGCTCGATCCTGCGCCGATCCGCCAGGTTCGCGACTACGCCGACACAGTTTCCGCGCACTGGGACAACGCATTGGCGCGACTCAAGGAGTTCGTCGAGGGCTAACGCTTTACCCCGGATCGTTTTGTACAGGTCACTGGAGGTCACTGTGAGGTCAGTCGGGCTCAGTGACCTATTCGCCGGCTGTGCCCACTCGAGCGGTTGTAGAGCTGACACTCAGCGCCGGGCATTGCGCCCTCGCTCCGCGTACCCGGCGAAAATCTCCCCGAGCACTCCGCCCAAACGCCGTGGACTAAGCTCGAAAAACGACGTCCGTAACTAACGCTTTTTATCCCGCCCGTAGGGATCGCCAGCGAGTGATTCGGTGTGAAGCGCGCAGCGCCACCCACCGTCCGTTCGAACCCACACGGACGCATCGTTTGCATCCACTGAAAGCGCCTGACCATCTACTTCGACGCGCTCCTTCACGTTGTACGCAACGATCGCGATGTCATCCGTGAGCATTCGTATCTGCGCCTTCTCCTCGTTGAACGTGTACTCGTCGAGCTGCCACTTACCCTCGGCGGTCATCTTGCCCATCGACTTCGCATCGATCGCTGAAACACCCTGAGCGCCCACGACAATGCAGCCATCGTCCGTCAAGGCCGTGGCACCTTCTGCATCCTTGGCCTTCATTGCATCCCAGAAGCGATGCTCGAGATTCATGATCTCGCTTGTGACTGTTTGCATCTTCAGGTCCTCATTTCTGTGAGAATTCGGACAACATTGTCGTTTCTGCGGAGAGTCGCCCA
>JBDTNA010000400.1:0-3205 GCA_039933985.1 Gemmatimonadales bacterium
GTGATCGTCGTTCCGTGGTTGCTGTTCTCACCGCCGGCGGCGCTGTTGTCATTGCCTACCGACGCTAGGCCATCAGGACATCCGAGGCCGCTGCCGTCTTCTGATACACAAGTCCACGACCAGGTGCCCGCTACTACCGGACTGATCGAGGCGGTAATCGTGCCGGTGGCAAAGTCGAGGTCGACCGCGCCCGATCTCGTCAGCACGTCGGCGCAAACCGGACCCGGGACAGTTACGTTCGCCGGCGAATTCAGGGCATCGCCACCCTTCTGACCAATGACGGTCGTGTTGAACGTGTAGGTGTTTCCGGCAACTGGTGAGCTGATACATGCCGAGAGAATCCCTGCCGCGAATACACCTGGCGTTCCCGCAAACGCGGGGCCTGCCGGTGCTGCCTTCGGTGAAACTGGACTATCACTGGTGGATATACATGCCGCGATGGAGAGAGCGGCTGCGCTGACTAGCGCGAGGCGGGATACTGCTGAGAATTTCATGCTGCGACTCCGTGATCGTAAAAGGTTGCCGGCGTTAGCCGAACTTCCCTTTTCGACGGCCAGGCTGTCTCGGAGCGAGATCCTTGGCTTTGCGGACCGGCCTCGCGACCGGGGTGCCCTTATCGTAGGAGATGCTATGCGACCCCCTTCACACCAGCTCGGCACGCAGGTCAGGCGCGCTTCGCTCACCAGCTTTTCAGCGAACCCATTTCAGTCTTCGCAATTCAGCAGCACAATTGCTGCCTGGCGTCGAATTCCGGATGTCACCAGTACGAGGCCGACGGCCGGAATAAATAGGATCTACATCTGCTGTTTCAGCGTCCTGCTCACCCTCCGATGAGCGCTTCTGAATCCGGCAGAAGCGAATAGCATATTGTTGCGTTCTTTTTGCGTCAAGTTTAAACACATGACTGTGTTTGCAGGCAACCGTGAAGAAACCGGAATAGTATTCTTTGTGATGTTGAAAGCTTTCGTGCAAAAAATGCAACGATCGGCAATCACCGAAGCTCTTTTCCCCCTTTTCCTCTCTTTTTGCTTCAATTAACTGTCGTTTTCTGCACGAACGCGCAAAAAAAGGGCGGGGTCTTTCGACCCCGCTCTCTCCGTTCAACCTCAGAAAAAAAAGTTCAGTGGTTGGTCGATCCGGCACCGCAACTGATCGTCGCCACTACGCCATTTCCGGCGCTGCCCGGATTGGGTCCGTAGTTACCATCGTGATCGACTGACAATATCTGCACGATGTTGCCGCTTATGTTCGGGCCGCTCTTGGTAACGCTGCCCGTAACGATCACGGTGATTCTTCCCGTGATCGCCTGAGGCGGAGATGAG
The DNA here is from genome assembly GCA_039933985.1 of Gemmatimonadales bacterium. Taxonomy (GTDB): domain Bacteria; phylum Gemmatimonadota; class Gemmatimonadetes; order Gemmatimonadales; family Gemmatimonadaceae; genus UBA4720. The sequence goes on from JBDTNA010000400.1 coordinate 1,323, forward strand.
CTGTTCCCTGGACGGCTCGCCCACGTTCCGCCGCAGAAATCATCCGCATGCGTCGCGTAGCCCTTGAACGATGACACGCCTTTGCCGCTTTCGCCGCTCGTCGCGTTGTTCTTCGCCCACTGCGATCCCCAGAAGTAAACGTTCGAGCCGACATCATGATCGGTCATGTCGCCGATGACAAACACCGCATCGTGAGTTGGCGGAGGCGCCGCTGGTCCGACCGGCGGTGGTGGCGGCGGATGCGTCGGTGGCGGTGGTGGTGGCGGCGGCGGATGCGACGGCGCTGGTGGCGGAGGCGGCGGTGGATGCGTTGGCGGTGCCGGAGGCGGCGGCGGTGGAGTTACAACAGTCGCCGCGAACCTGAAGGTCACCGTCGACCCATGGAAGCTGCTCTCGCCTGCCCTCGCGTTGTTGACCCCCGACGCAGGATTGCAGCTCGAGCCACCGGCATCGTCGGCGCACGTGAAGCTGAATGCTCCCGTGAGCGAAGTCGAAGCAGTTACAGCAATTGTCGCAAGCGTCCCGCTCGCGGTACCAGTCCGTGCAAGCGCGTTGCCGCAAAGCGGCCCACCGGGATTGTTGATCGCCATCGGACTCGCAGCAACCATGTCAGCTGCAAGCAGATTGATTGGGCTGCCAAGCGTGAAGTGATAGTTGCCCGCCGGAGACGCGGGGTCGAGACAGACCTGCATCACTCCCGCGGTGGACAGGGCACTCCCACTCACCGAGGTGAGTTCCTGCGGCGACGAGATAGCTGTGCTTCCCTTCTCAGACGAACACGCCGTTGTCACGAGTGCAGCAGCGCTCGCGATCAACGCGCTGCGTAACACAACAAACGCTTTCATACAGCTACTCCTTCGCAAAAGGTTTTTCGGCTTCGCCGATTTACCCTTTCGACAGCCGGGCCGTCTCTCTTCCTTTTCTCTCGAGAGACCCCTTTGCTTTGCGGACCGGCTTCACAGCCGGGGTGCCCTTATCGGAGGTGCTCGCTCTCTGCAACGCGACAAACATGCAGCGCAAATATGCTACAGGCGTATTGCCGAGTCTGTCAAGCGAGACGTTCTACGGCGCGCTTTATGTCGCCGATCTCGAATCCTCGCCGCGCGAGAAATGCAAATACCCGCCGCCGCTTTACGTCGGCCGGCAAATCGCCCATCGCCGCAAGCTTCTTTCGCGCCGCCGCTTCGATCGATTGCTCGATGTCGATGGGCTCAGTCGCCATCACCTCATCGATCGCAACGCTCGCAACATCCGAAGAGATCCCCTTTACAGAAAGCTCCCTTTGCACGCGGCGGACGGAGATCGAGCCCGAGACGAGTTTCTGCCGCGCGTACTCCCGCGCGTATCGCGCGTCATCGAGCAGCCCGGCATGGAGCAGCCGGGAGACCACTGCTTCGATCTCAACGGACTCATATTCTTTTCGCACCAGCTTTCGTCGAAGATTTCTTGTGCTGTATCCCCGGCCGGTCAGGAGATAGAGAGCGTAGTCGTACGCTTTTCTGGCCATCAATGCCTCAGTGCCGCAATTCAAAGTTCCTGAAAACGAGTCGGGGCCGAACGAGAGGCTCCAGGCAGAGGCACCGGGCCCCCGTCCTTACGAACCTTCATTCGACCCCTCGCGATCACCTACCGGTAGCCGTGACCTCCAATAGGTGCCGCTATTTACTCCTCTGCAGTCTCTGGTTCCACCTCGCTCAGCGGGCGGATTCCGAGCACAGTTTTTACTTTCTCTTCAACTTCTGCCAACAGCGCAGGGTTGTCCTTGAGGTACATCTTGGCGTTCTCACGGCCCTGACCGATCCGCTGTGCGCCATAGCTGTACCACGCTCCGGACTTGTCGATGATACCAGATTCTGCCGCAATGTCCAGCACCAACGAGGCAT
>JBDTNA010000401.1:0-3199 GCA_039933985.1 Gemmatimonadales bacterium
GACGCTCGTTTTTGATACCATAGCCTTCGACCCGTATTCGCTTGGCAGTAGGGCCGCAGGTTTCGACTTCGACGCGGAGGGGCTGAATCGGCTTGTGGCACGCAACATTGAAACGCTGAAGGGCTTTGCAATAGCGTGGACTCGTGCTGCGCCCGATGATCCAGACGCGCAGGAATCTCTCGCTAACGTTCTTGAATCGGCGGGAAAGATCGGTGGCGCTGCTCCGTCGGCACTCAACAGTATCCGAGCCGCTCGACAAGCTGACGCGAACACTTCAACCGACGATGGAGCTGGTTTTTTCCGGAAGGTTCGACTGGCTAATACCAACGTGCGGCTGCTGCTGAAACTCAGCCGGTTCAGTGAGGCACGAATTCTCGCAGATTCGGCGGTCTCCTGGAAGGCGCCATCGGCGCTGGACGACAGTCTGGTACGCAACACCGACGGACTACTCTCGGGGTTGCTCGCACTCACTGGAAAGGCTCGCCGCGTGATAGCTCTTGAACAGAAGTATGCTGCCGACTATCCGGTGCGACTATCTTCGGGAGAAACGTTAAAGCTGCCCGGAGATCTAGGTGCGGAGGTGCTTCGATTATCCACATATTCAGCATTCGGCTCGCCGCGAGACAGCATCGTGGCACTCGACGCGCGCATTAGAGAGAATCTCGAATCGCTCGTTCCTTCATCAAAACTCGCAGAATTCCGCGTCGCGGTTCTCCAACGGCCATTGAGCTTGAGTCTCGACGTCATCGGAACGAAATCGCTCGCCAGTTTGGGGCCAAGCGACGATCCTTTCATTAGCGCAGTGCGCGCGGTCGACGCTGGAAACCGTCGGCTCGCACGAAAACTGGCTGATTCGCTTGCAGTCTTTCGCGCCGTAAACGCGCCGGGTGAAGTGACTATGGACGTTGTGCTTCAGGAGGCTTGGCTCCGGGCAGCAATCGGCGACTCGTCCATCGCCACTCGATCGCTCGACCGAGCGCTCCGAGGACTTTCGCGCGCGCCGACGAACCTGCTCGAAGGTGCGGAGCTCTCAACTGCACTCGTCAGGGCGATGCTCATGCGATCCGATCTCGCGGCGGCAACCGGCGACGATGTCACGCATAAAAAATGGTCCGCTGCGGTTCGGGAGCTATGGACGAATGCAGACCCTCATGTGCGCGCTCGGGCACAAAACATTGCGAGATCCAAGTAACAGGAAATAGATAAACCTCGCACGATGTCGGCCGGAATTTCGCCTTTCAAGCAATACTCGGATTTTGTTCTTGATGCAGGCCAACCAATCACCGCGGAGGCAGGATGCGACGCCGTTTCACAAATGAACGCCAGCTTGTTGCGATACTTGCAGTTGTTGGTTTAATCGCATGTAGGAAGAGTGAGCGCGCTCAAGGCACCGGAGCAGCGGTCGATTCACCCGCCAGCGTCGGTACCGCTGGCGCCCTGGCCACCGACGGGCAAAAGCTTAGCGATTTCCCGAATGCATCGGGATCCCGCTTGGACTACTACATCGACAATGTGGATCTTTTCGACCCTACGACAGTTGAAGATTACGCCCGACTCACAACGGTCAGCTTCCCATGCGCAAACTGCCCCGGGAAGACGGCGAGATTTTTGGTAATTCCCGTCGATCATGCAAAAAACATCAGGTGGGAACGCGAACTTCAGAACAGCACCGCGAACGAGGCACAGGTGGTCTCAGTTTTCTTAAATGTTGACAAGGTTGCCGTTGACGAGATTAAACTCGCTGCGAGTGACCACATGTACCTGTGGATGGGACTCCTGGCTGGCCCAGATGCCCGCGGTGTCGGCCTCTTCATATACGATTCGGCGAAAAAGGAGAATGTTCCGGTCAGTCATACAAAGAAGTTCTTCCTTTGCACCGATCCGGATCACCGCGATCCGAAGCCGTCGTCGCAGACCAAGCCAAATCACACTTGCGAACAAACTGAGCGAACCGCGTCGGGTGGCCCGTTGCCGTTCGCAGTTGTCGCTCGGCCGCGCGGACCCGATGGGCTCTGGATCAGCTGTTACAGCGGCTGTTGTAAATCGAGTCTGCAGTGACACGCTGTAGCGCAGCAGTTGCAGAATCCGCCTAGTCGGGACTGCCCGCTCAGGCGGCAAGCCTGCGCGGGCACACCGGCAATGTCGTCGTAAGTTTCGACCTGGTGGCCGGGCTTCTGCCTGGCGATCAACGTCGGGCTGGCCGCGCCGCTTGCGCTGCTGATCTCACGCAGCGAAAAAAAAGCACAGCCAAAATTCGGCGGTCTAACGGGCCCGATGGAAGGTCCAGTTTACTTCGTGTGTAGTAATCGAATCTCCAGACTTAACCAGGTGCAGCGTCTCGGCATCCACAAATTTCGGAACGAGAATCGTGTCACCCACGATAAAGTATGGTTTTGGCGATCCGGGCGAGAAGTAGGCAGAATCCTTCGTGAACGCGACAAAAATGTCGACTTTGACGCCGCCCGTGTCAGCTACGGCTCTCCACATGCTTCCATCGAGATCTCCCCGATCGAGTCCGGGTTTGTTGCAACCGCAGAATAAGGCTGCCAGACAGGGCAGCAGTAACTGAGACATCCCCTGGCGGCAATTCATTTGTGCCTCGCAGTCTGCGGGTTGAGGTCGTCCGACACGACACTGGTGACCAAAGAAACAAAAACTCTCCCACTTTGTCACTACCCTCGGCGCTGCGGCCCTGCCCAGGGACAAAAGGAAAGCCCCACAATCCACTGGAAGGATGGGGGCCTGGACTTATCCGGATGGGCCATCGAGGAGCGGCACCTCGGACGTCACGCTTGTCGGATCCGGGGGAGGCTCTTCAGCTTCTCCCATGAATCGACGGGCCCTATTGAGCGCGTCATCGAGATTCCCGAAAAGATTTTTATTTCCGATCTCTTCAAGTACGGACGAACCCGTCAACGCGACCAGCGGCTGCATATGAACCTGGGACAAGAGTACGAGAGTTCCATCCTTTCTGCTGCGGTGAACGACATCTCTCAGCGCATGCATGCTGATGCGAGCAGTTTATCTCGCCTTAGCCGTGTGGCGGTAGTGGCTGCGTACCCGAAAGTTCCGTACGTTCCGCCTTCCCAACCAATGGAAAAACCCTTGAAAACTCCGCAACTCGCCGCCGCGCTCATCCTCAGTGTCGCCATCGCAATCCCTGTGCAGGCGCAACAGAGCGCCGCAGTGACAGAAGCGA
>JBDTNA010000402.1:0-3198 GCA_039933985.1 Gemmatimonadales bacterium
ATACGCCTGCCAAGCAGGTCGGAAAGCGCGACGTTGAAGGCGTATTCGTTGTTGGCGCGGACAACAAAGTCACCTTCAAGCCCGTAAAGGTAGGTATAGCCGGCGAGAAGTACTTAGAGGTCGTTGGTGGCCTCAAGGACAAGGAGAAGATCGTCGGCGGAACCTACCAGGCGATTCGCGACCTGAAGGACGGAAACCGCGTGAAGGCAGCGGTTACCGACGACAAGAAAAAGGCCGAGGCCAAGAAAAAGTAAATGAATACGACTGAAGAAGTCCCTCTCAGTGTAACCGCCGAAAGGCAGATCGTTACGCAGCAGGCCGGGCAGGCGCCGGAAAAGGATTGGGTGATCGTCACGCGCGGTATCAAGCGTGAATACGACATGGGTGGCGAAATCGTGCGCGCGCTTCGCGGCGTGGACGTCGCCATCCGCAGGAACGAATACGTCGCCATCATGGGACCCTCCGGTTCAGGCAAGTCGACGCTCATGAATCTCATCGGATGCCTCGATACGCCGGACGCCGGCGAATACTGGCTGAGCGGCGATCTGGTATCGAAGATGGCCGATGACGAGCTGGCTCGCGTGCGCAACCGCGAGATCGGATTCGTTTTTCAGACGTTCAACCTGCTTCCGCGCGCAACGGCTCTCCACAACGTCGAGCTTCCGCTCGTTTACGCCGGTGTATCGTCCGACGAGCGAAAGAAGCGCGCAGTAGCGGCGCTCGAGCGCGTGGGTTTGGGCGACCGCGTGACGCACCGTCCGAACGAGCTTTCCGGCGGACAGAGGCAACGCGTCGCAATCGCTCGCGCATTGGTTAACAACCCGGCGATTCTGCTCGCCGACGAGCCGACCGGTAACCTCGACTCAACGACGTCCGAAGAGATCATGAAGGTGTTCGAGGATCTCGCAACGAGTGGGCAAACAGTGATCATGGTCACGCACGAGCCCGACATTGCGGCGCACGCGCGCCGGGTGATCGTGCTGCGCGACGGAATGATCGAGAGCGACGACCGGCGCGAGCGGTTCGCCGAGAAGATGCAGGTCGCGGGTCCTTCTTCCAGTCACAAATAGCCGCTGATGCCATTCATCGACGCGGTGCGTCTCGCGCTCGCGCAGATTCGCGTACAGAAGCTCAAGAGCTTCTTCACGCTGCTGGGCGTAGTCATCGGAGTAATGTTCCTCATCGCTGTCGTTTCGATCGTCGAGGGGATGTCGAGCTACATGGAGCACGACTTCGTCGGCAAGTTAGTCGGCGTAAACACAATGACTCTTCGCCAGCAGCCGAACATCGGCGGCGATATCAGTGAGGCTCAGTGGCGCGCCATGCAGCGCTGGCCGCGTGTGAAGATCACTGACGTCGAGCCGGTCATCAAGGAACTTCCACCGGGCACGCTGTGGTCGGCAGAAGGCTACGACAACGTTGCGATGTCATCGCAATGGGCGAGACCGACGAATCTCCAGGCGAGCGCGGTCGATGGCGACTACTTCAAGATTCGCGAGATGAAGGTCGAGCGCGGGCGCCTCATCAGCCCGCAGGAGATGGCGCTGGGGTCGAACGTTGTCGTTATCGGCCAGGAGATCGCAACCAGGTTGTTCCCGAAGCTCGATCCGATCAACAGGCAGATGAAAGTTGCAGGGCTTCCCTACACGGTGATCGGCGTTGCGGAGTCGCAGGGCAGCATCTTCGGTATCTCGCTCGATCGCTTCGTTATTGCGCCCTACCGGTCGCCGCTGCGTCACGTAGTGAATCGTCCGCTTGTCATCGACGAGGTGAAAATCAAGGGAAGCGGCGACGCGGATTTGACGGAGATGCAGGAAACCATTCGTCAGGTGATGAGAGGACGAAGGCACCTGCGCCCATCCCAGCCCGACAACTTCACGATCGAAACGTCGGAATCTGCGCTTCAGTTCTGGACCCAGATCAAGAGCAAGCTCGTCATCGCTGGAGTCGTTCTGCCGGCGATCGGTCTGGTCGTCGGAGCCATCGTCATCATGAACATCATGCTCGTCGCGGTCGCGGAGCGCACGCGTGAGATCGGCATCAGAAAGGCGCTCGGCGCCCGCAGACGCGACATCATGTCGCAGTTCCTTGTCGAAGCCGCTACGCTGAGCACAGTCGGCGCAGCGATCGGCATCGCGATGGGAATTCTTCTCTCGCAGATAATCGCGGCGGTGTCTCCTCTGCCGGCGACCGTTGCGCCGTGGTCGATCGTTGCCGGCGTGATAATTGGAGCCGGCGTCGGCATCATCTCAGGCATCTATCCGGCAAGTCGCGCGTCGAAACTCGATCCAATCTTCGCGTTGAGGCAGGAGTAATGAATTTCTCAACGATCTTTTTTAACATCACCGAAGGCATCGGGATCGCTTTCGATGCGATTCGCGCGAACAAGGTTCGTGCAGCGCTGACGATCCTGGGTGTCGCAGTCGGTGTGTTCGTCGTCGTAGCTCTATCGGCCGCGGTGCACGGAATCAACGCGAGCGTCGCAAAGGATCTCGAATCGGCGGGGCCGACGAGCTTCTATATGTATCGCCGCCCCGTAAGCCTGAACACCATCTGCGACGGTACCGACGATACATGTCCATGGCGCCGCAACCCGCCGATCACTTTGAACGAAGCCGACAGAATTGCCAAGCTATCGGAGATTGCCGCGGTAACGAGTCACGTCGGCACTGGTGCAAAGTTCAGGTACAAGGACAAGGAAGTCGCGCAGGGCGGACTCGACGGGTACACCTCGGGCTGGCTCGCGGCAGACGGCGGTGACATCACCGCTGGACGCGATTTCACCTACGCGGAAAACACGACCGGCGCAAACGTCGTCGTCATCAATGACAAGATGGCCGAGCGCCTGTTCAAGGAATCAGATCCGCTCGACAAGTACATCGAGATCGAGGGGCGGCCGTTCAAGGTGATCGGCATTCATCACAACGTCGGAAGCTTTCTCGGAAAGCCCTCGTCGTCAGCGGCCGGCAGCGATCCAAAGGCGATGATTCCGCTTCAGGCGGGAAAGCGTACGCTCGGATTCCAGCTCCGCCGGCTCGATCTCACGATCAAGCCGCATCCATGGGTCAACCGCGATGAGGCAATCGATGCTGTAACGGCGATGATGCGTGGCCAGCGCGGTCTCAAGCCGAGCGCGCCGGATAACTTCGCGATCATCACGTCGGATGGATTGAAGGCGATCTACGACGGATTCTTTGG
>JBDTNA010000403.1:0-3196 GCA_039933985.1 Gemmatimonadales bacterium
AGTTCCGCTCGCGGCATCGGACATCGAGTGACCCATGAAGCGATACGTGCGCATTTCTATCAGCGTGGGCTTGGCCTCCTTTCGTGCAAGCTCGATGGCGCGTCCCATCGCGTCGCGAACGGCGAAGATGTCCTGCGCGTCAACGGATTCACCACCCATTCTGTAGGCGGCGGCGCGGGCACGGACGTCTTCATTCGCGGTCGAGCGGGAAATTGCAGTGCCCATTCCGTAGCGATTGTTCTCGATCACGAACACTGCAGGAAGGTTCCAGAGCGACGCCATGTTGAGCGCTTCGTGAAACGCGCCGATATTGACGGCAGCTTCACCAAAGAAGCAGACACAGACCTGATCGCCCTTGCGATACTTGATCGCCCAGCCGACACCGGCAGCGAGAGGGATGTGTCCACCAACGATGCCGTGACCGCCGAGGAATCCAGTTGCCTTGTCGAAGATGTGCATCGAGCCGCCCTTGCCCTTCGAGCAGCCAGTGCTGCGACCGAACAGCTCGGCCATCACTGAGCGCGGCGAAACACCACGCGCTAACGCCTGGCCGTGATCGCGATAGGATGTGACGACGTAGTCGTCAGGCCGGAGCAGTGACATGGTGCCCGTAGAGATCGCTTCCTGTCCGATGTACAGGTGACAGAATCCGCCGATCTTTCCGAGAGCGTACGCTTCCGCGCTGCGCTCTTCGAAGCGGCGCTGAAGAAGCATCGAGCGCAGCAACTCCTTTCTGAACGCTGCCTCGTCAGGGACGGGGGACGCCACTTCGGTTTTCTTGTTCGCCATTGTCTTTGTTTTGCGAGCGTCGTCGCGGGTTGCGGTGTCTGTCAAACGCCCGCCGCCTGCACCTGCTCCCAGGCATGGTAGCTCGATCTGACGAGCGGACCCGACTCGACGTGGCGGAATCCCATTTCCATTCCAACTTCATACAGCTCGCGGAATTCCGCGGGCGTGACGTAGCGGTCGAGAGCGATATGATTGTCCGACGGCCGGAGATATTGTCCAACGGTCAGGATATCGACGTCAACGTTGCGGAGATCGCGCATCACGACCTTCACTTCCTCGAGCGTCTCACCCATTCCGAGAATGATTCCCGTTTTGGTGGGAATATCCGGCGCAATCCGTTTCGCCGTGCGGAAGATCTCCATCACGCGAGGATACCGCCCACCAGGTCGCGCTTTCTTGTACAGCCGGGGCACAGTCTCGGTGTTGTGATTGTAGATCTCGGGCTGAGCTTCCAGAACGGTGCGAATGCTGTTTTCGTTGCCCTGAAAATCGGGAACGAGCACTTCGACGGAACATCCCGGTACGCGCTCATGAATCTGCCTGATCGTTTCAGCGAAGATGTACGCGCCAAAATCGGGAAGATCGTCGCGATCGACCGACGTAATAACGGCGTGCTGAAGATTCATCTGCGCGATGGCCTCGGCGACGCGATCGGGCTCCGAGATATCGTACTTGGGTGGCCTGCCGTGAGCGACTGCGCAATACGCGCAGTTCCGGGTGCAGACATCGCCGAGGATCATGAATGTGGCGGTGCCGTGCTCCCAGCATTCGCCGACGTTGGGGCAATGGGCCTCTTCGCAGACCGAATGCAGGTCGAGCTCCCGCATCATCTGCTTGAGCCGCAAGTAGTTGGGTCCACCGGGAGCCTTCACCTTGAGCCAGGACGGCTTGCGCTCAGGCAGGGGCTCGCTGCGATGTCGGCCCATTATCTGGTATAGCACTTCGCTCATGTGTCAGGGGGAATCTATGCTAAAAGCGGCCCGGTCGGAATTGTGACAGGTCGTGTTTCACAGGCTCTCCGGCGACGAGAGCGGCGACAGTTTCTCCGGTCAATGGAGCAAGGAGAATTCCGTTTCGGGAATGGCCGCACGCATAGACTATTTGCGGATTCTCCGGATCGGGTCCGATAATCGGAAGCATGTCCGGAGTGACGGGGCGGAGGCCGGCCCATTCGGCCGTCACCCTGGCGACGGCCAGGGCAGGCGCAATCTGTTCGGCGGCGGATCGGACCTTCGCGAGCCCGTGCGATGTGGTCTCGGATACAAAGCCCACGTTCTCCATCGTGCTGCCTGCGATCGTCGTTCCCGTCGCTCGCGGGACGAGATAGCCGCGCGGGCCGTAGGTGACGTGTCGCAGGCCGATCGATTCGTAGGAAACGAGCTGGCCGCGCGACGGGGTCACCGCCGCGAGTGCAGGGGCTCCTTCGACCATTGCGCCCCAGGCTCCGGGAGCCAGAACGACATGCTCAGCCTCGAGTTTCTCTCCGGTAGCCAGGGTGACGGTCGCGTGCGCGCCGCCGTGCGAGACGGCGGAGGCGGCGCCGGCAACGCGCGAGATTGCTGGTGTTCGCTCGACAAGATCCCACAGTGCGTTCATAAGAATGACGTTGTCGACGGCACCGTCATCCGGATTCATCACAGCGCCGATCGCATGAGCGAGAGTTGGCTCGAGCTTGGCGAGCTCGTCCCGGTCCAGCCAGGCACTGTCTGGTGAGCGAGTCTTCTGAAGTCCCGCAACTCCCCGCTGGGTAAGCGCGACCTGGAGAATTCCAAGACGGTTGATCGGGACGCGAATGCCGGTTGCATCCGCAAGATCCTCGAGATAGTCCGGGTACATGTCCCGGGCGGCGATGGCAAAGTCGTGCGCCGGTCCTGTTGCACGCTCCACAGACGGCGCGAGCATTCCAGCCGCCGCGCTGCTCGCCTGCCCGCTTCTTGGCTCGGCCGCGAGAATCACCGATTTTCCCTTCCGGGCAATCGCGGTTGCGATGGACAAGCCGATGATACCGGCACCGACTACAACTGTATCGGCGCTCCGTTTCACCGATGAAACTCACCGGTCGGAGATGTCGTAGTTAACGCATCCACCGTACTGGAGATTGGATCAATGATTCGCACAATCCTGATGACTGGCATAATGGTGATGCTCGGCATCTTCGCACTCGGCTTTGTCTTCAAGATTTTTGGCGGGCTCATCGGCCTGACCTTTCTGCTTCTCGGATTTGCGATCAAGGCGTTGATCGTAGGCGGAATCGCGTACATCGTGATTCGCATTGTAAGCCCAAGCACCGCAGCCCGCCTGCGCGGAAAGTTCTCGGGCAACAGCATCGACCGGTACTAGCTGCTTTCGCTGCGGGCTTCGATAGTTGACTACGGACTCCGGAGTTAGCCCGCAGACCGGAGTCCGT
>JBDTNA010000404.1:0-3190 GCA_039933985.1 Gemmatimonadales bacterium
GGATCCGGGGCAATGGCCGTTCCTGCTTGCCGTACTGGGGACCATCGCACTTTTCTCGCTGACCACCCGGCGAATTCAGCTGCCGTGGCTGGCACTGATACTGATCAGCTTTTTCTTCGCCCTCAGGTCCTTTCGGAATATCGCCCTGTTCGGTGTCTCGGCCTGGCCGCTGATTGCGCTTCAGGCGTCGCGGGGGTTTCCCGCGAGTAGACGCAAGTTTCCGCTGTTTCCCGAGTTCGCCCGGCTCGATCCGGGATCGAGGGTCGGGATCCTTGCCGTTCCCGTAACGTTATTGATGCTGGCCCTTGGGCTGAACGGCGGAAGAATCGGCGGGCTGGTCGTAATTCCGGAACGGTTCAACCCCAAGGCCTTCCCGACGGCGGCGGTCGAAAAGGCACGGGCTGCTAACCTTCCGGGCCGGGTTTTCGATGCCTGGGGCTGGGGGGGCTATATAATGTATGCCTGGCCGACGGCGAGCCTGCACGTCGATCCGCTCAAATTCAACGCCGAAACCATGACCTCATATACACTCATCGAGGACATGCAGCCGGGATGGCAAAAGGAAATGGATCGCTGGCAGATCAGGACCGTTATCGTGAACTCGAAGTCGCCAATGGCGAGGGCCCTGTCGCTCGAGCCGGCATGGAAGGTCTGGTACCGCGATAGCACAGCGGCGGTTTTCAGGCGGGCGAGCGACAGCTGATGGCGACTCCCTATCCCGTGCAAAATCCATTGAGCCGGTTCAACCGGCTCTTTGCGCAAGCACAGAAAGTCGATCGCGCAATTCTTCCGGAACCGAACGCGATGTCGCTCGCGACAGTTGGAATGAGCGGTAATCCGTCCGTCAGAATCGTTCTGCTCAAGGGCGTGGATGAGCGCGGTTTTGTTTTCTACACGAATATCGAGGGACGCAAAGGCCGCGAGCTCCGCACTCATCCGGTCGCTGCGATCTGTTTTCACTGGGCTTCGCTCGAAGTTCAGGTTCGCGCCGAGGGACCGGTCACGATGGTGAGCGACGAAGAGGCGGATGGATACTTTGCCTCGCGTCCGCGGGAAAGCCAGATCGGTGCATGGGCGTCGATACAGAGCCAGCCCATCGAACACGCGAGTGACCTCGGCAACCGCATCGACGAATTCGAGGCGAAGTTCGAGGGAAAGGAAGTGACGCGTCCGCCGTTCTGGTCGGGCTTCAGATTGCGCCCATCGCGAATCGAATTCTGGAAGTCGCGGCCCGGTCGTCTGCATGAGCGCCACCTGTACACGAGGAGTGGCGACAGCTGGACGATGGAAACGCTCTACCCTTAGCGCCCCTGTGGTGTAGTCGGTGATAGTTCGGTAACGAGTCGTGCTACTGCTTCACCAAACAACTTGCGCAATACGTACTGAGTGCGCATTGGGGAACCCTGCGCGCATTGGGACACAAGGACGCAAGACCGCCCAATCGCACGACTCCTCGAATTGCTGAGATCGTCGCCCTTCTTCGGTTGTCCCCAAATGCGCGCAGGGTTCCCAATGCGCAGTCAGTACGTAGCGCGCAATTTCAAACGCATATCGCAAATCAAACTGAACCCCTACTCAAGACCTGCCACCTGATTGGTCGAGACGTTCACTCCGGGATTTGCGTTGCACGACAATAAGCGCGACAGGTACCGAATCGAGTCCGCATGCCCTAAACTTTCGGCATGACGATGACGCGCACTCCGCCTGTGACGAACTCGGGCGAGCCGGAAGCATGGACAGTCGATTCGGCCCGCACCCTCTACAACATCGAAGGGTGGGGCGTCGGTTACTTCGACATCAACGAAAAAGGACATGTCGTAGTTCGGCCCGACGCCGACAATCCGGCGCGCGAGCTGGATCTCTTCGAGCTCGCAAACGATCTCGAGGCGCAGGGAGTTGGACTCCCGCTGCTGCTTCGCTTCTCGGACATTCTCTGCTCCCGGATCGAATCGCTGACCGAAAGATTCGCGCGCGCGATTCGCGAATACGAATATGAAGGCGCATACACGACGGTGTATCCGATCAAGGTGAATCAGCAGCGCCACGTCGTCGAAGAAATCGTCGAATTCGGCAAGGCTTCGGGAGTCGGCCTCGAGTGCGGAAGCAAGCCGGAGCTTCAGGCCGTGCTCGCGCTCGCCGAGCATACGGATCATCTCATCGTGTGCAACGGGTACAAGGACGAAGAGTTCATGCGCCTCGCTCTCATGGGCCAGAAGCTCGGGCACCAGGTTTTCATCGTGCTCGAGCAGCTGAGTGAAGTGGACGTGCTGCTGCAGGTCGCGGATGAGCTCGGAGTGACTCCCACTGCCGGCGTGCGCATCAAGCTGCACTCTGAAGGGTCAGGACGCTGGGCGAAAAGCGGCGGCGAAAAATCGAAGTTCGGCCTGAGTACCGCTCAGCTGGTCAAGCTCGTCGATCGCCTTCGCGCCGAAGGCCGCCTCGACATTCTGAAGCTGATTCACTTCCACCTGGGCTCGCAGATAACTGACATCCGTTACATCAAGGCCGGGCTTCAGGAAATCAGCCGCTATTACGCCGAGCTTCGATCGATGGGCGTGGATGTAACGCACGTGGATGTCGGCGGCGGATTGGGAGTCGACTACGACGGATCTAACTCGACGTCGCAGGCGAGTGTGAACTACTCGCTTCAGGAGTATGCGAACGACGTCGTCTATACTCTCTCCGAGTCATGCCGCGAGCTCGAGCTGCCGATGCCGCACATCATCAGCGAGTCCGGGCGTGCGCTGACTGCGCATCACGCACTGCTTCTGCTGAGCGTAATCGACGTCGAGTCGCAAGCCGACAATGTGATGCCGACGCTGACGGATGACGATCACGCCTTCCTTCATGAAATGGAGTCTGACTTCAAGGCCGTCAGCACGCGTCGTGTTCGCGAGGTATACCACGATGCGACGTTTGCGAAAGAGCGGTCGCAGGAGTTGTTCAACAGCGGCGTGCTCACACTCCGCGAGAGAGCGCTCGCCGAACAGATATACATCGCGACGATTACTGCCGTTGCGCGCTACGCGCAGCGTGACAGGGAAGAGTATGTCGACATCATTGAAGATCTCGACGCGATTCTCACCGATCGCTACTTCTGCAACTTTTCGCTCTTTCAATCGCTGCCGGACAGCTGGGCGATCGATCAGCTCTTTCCGATAATGCCGGTGCATCGCCTGCTCGAGGAGCC
>JBDTNA010000405.1:0-3180 GCA_039933985.1 Gemmatimonadales bacterium
ATCCGTGAGCTGAGCTGCTGGAAGTAATCCGGCGGAGATAAAGTCTGGCGCTGTGGGGGCGGCCAGGCCTACCCGTAATGCGAGTTCATCCGCATTGCGGGTTTTCTCTTTTATGGCGCAGTGCTTTGACACGGAGGGACGGAGGGACGGAGGGACGGAGGCGCCCACGGAGAAAAGCCAAATTGGGGGAAACCGGCTGCGCACGCAGGTAGCTGCAGTTCCCCCTGACATTTTCTCCGTGCATACTCCGTCCCTCCGTCCCTCCGTGTCGGCTGTTGATGTTTTCGACGCCGGCAAACGCTTTGACGCCTCGGCTCGACTCACCTCCATATGATTGGTTCCATTCCAGCCAATGATGTTTCACTGACGGGCCTCGCTATACCGGAGACCGTATTGAAAGAGAAGCCGGTGATGGCGTTGGCTACCGACGCCGCGCTGATCACGGCCGCTGTCGGTGGTACCGAGGCCGCATTCCGGGAGCTGTTCCGACGACACACCCCACACCTGCTCCAGTTCGTATCGAGAGTACTCGGCGCATCTGCCGGGGATGCAGAGGATGTGGTGCAGGATACATGGCTTCGCGCCTATCCGGCGCTTGTGACGTTCCGCAACGAATCGAGCTTCTCGACGTGGCTCTGCTCAGTCGGACTTCGCACGGCACTCGATTCTATGCGACGCGGCCGAAGACACGTCACCGACACTCTGTTCGACGACGACTCAGCCACCGAGTTCCCGCCGGCAGAGGACAGAATGGACATCGAATCAGCGATCGCGAAGCTCGCCCCCGGTTACCGGATGGTTCTCGTGCTTCACGATGTCGAAGGATTCACGCACGAAGAGATCGGACTTCAGCTCGGCATCGCGCCGGGTACTTCGAAAGCACAGTTGTTCAAGGCGCGCCGCGTAATGCGCGTTCTTCTAACAGGAAGGGAGAAACATGATGTACAGTGACGAAACTGAGCTCACGCCCGACGAGATCGTCGCGCTCTCCGCGCTGCCGCGCGAGATGCAGCCGAGTGACTTGCTCGAGGAGCGGGTTGTGCACGCGCTCCGGTCGGAAGGAAATTTTGGCGCCGCTCCAAGGTCGAAACGGAACAGCGGAGCCTGGGTAGCGTTGAGAATCGCGGCAGCGCTGGCGTTATTTGCCGGCGGTGTTGCAACGGGTCGCTATCTGCTCGGGTCCGATACGCCGCAGAGCGCGTCTGTTCCAGCGCCCGCAACGATCGTGAGAGACCGGGACACGACGACTCCAAATCCTGAAACGCGAACGGTCAACCGAAACAGGGAAACCGTGGTCGCTGAAAGAGAGATGTGGCTGTGAAAACGCGTATCCTCTACACCGCGATCGTCATCTGCGCACTCGTGCCAGGCGGGGGGCGAGTTGCAGCGCAGGAGGCAACAACGGTTGTCCCGACCTTATGGACATCGAGCTTCCAATACATCGGCATCGAGAATCTGCGGTGCAATTGCACTTTCAGATCGGAGAGAGATGCGAACGGGAGAATGTTCGTCTTCCGATCGGAGCCGATGGTAACCGGAGTAATATCGGGCACACCTGCGGCCGGGCTTCTGATGCGTGGTGACACAATTACACAGATCGATGGCTTGTCGATTCTAAGCGTCGAGGGCGCGCGAAGATTCAGCAGCATTCGCCCAGGAGACGATGTGAACTTCCTGATTCGTCGACGCGGAAAGATCGTGAGGGTGGCTATTAGAGCGTCCGCAGACCCAGGGCATCGCGTCTACAGAGTCGTAACACCCGAAGCGGACGTTTGGACCACTCCCCCTTTCCCGCCCGAGCCCGCTCTTGCTCCAGCTCCTGGAGTCGCGCGCACGCCGAGGCCCCCGCGCGCCGCGACAGCACCGCGCGTGCCTCGCGTCTGGGAAAGAAGCAGTGTATTCGCCGTGCCACCAGGAGAACCCGCTGAGCCGGCTGAACCAGCAATCCCGGCACAACCGGCTCTGGCAGCGGAGCCCTTATTTCCAGCGATGCCGTCAATTCCCGCACAGCCTGGCATGGCACCGAGAGCACCCCGCGCGCTCAGGCCAGGCGCACCGTGGGTCGCCGCCATTGTGCCGACCGGAGCCCCATCACCCGAAGGGTGGTTTGGATTCTCGATTCGCTGCGACGACTGTGGATGGGCCAGCAGCGGTCGTCCCGGCGAGAGTCCCGTATGGGAATCCGATGAACCGCCCGAGATTGCGATGGTCGCTGGCGGAAGTCCAGCCGATCGTGCTGGACTGAGGCCAGGCGACCAGATCACGCACATCGATGGAATTTCGATTCTTACGAGGGAAGGCCAACGGCGATTCGGCCGTGTGAAGCCGAGACAGACGGTTCGGCTAACCGTCCGGCGCGATGGTAAATCGCTGACCAAGGAGCTGCGGCTTGCTACTCGTCCGGAATATCGTCCGGAAGTGATCGCAGCAATTGCAGCGACGCCGGCGATCCCGCCCAGAGCACCAGTGCCACCGTCGATGAGACGAGAGCTTCGTTACTCGGGGAAGCTCGAGAACGTGACGGTCGAAGTGTTCAGTCCTGGAGGTCCTACCGTCGAGCGCGTCGGTAATACGATGATCATCACGACGGGCGCATCCGTGGTGCGGATCAAAGTGGATTCGAAGACGACTCGATAGGCGATAACAGCCTAAGATTGCGCAACGCGTACTGAGTGCGCATTGCGCAATTTCTTCTTGGACCATTACTAAAAACCACGAACCACAATTTGAGGTTTTTGTATTCGACTCTACTCCCGAATCGCAGGCAAAATGTACGAGTAGAGGAAATCGACTGGATCGATGTACCCCTGGTATCCTGCCCCATTCGACGTCGCGGCGACAACCAGATCCAACGACGGCACCACGAACAGCCACTGCCCTCTCGCACCGGAAGCAGTGATGATGTCATTCTCCCACCCGGTGCTCGACACATTGTTCAGAGGAAGCAGCCACCACAGGTATCCGTAGTCGAGCGGATGACTCCCAAACGTGCGCGGATTGCGAACATGATGCGCAGTCGATTCGCGCAGCCAGCTCTCGCTCACGATCTGCTTGTCCTCCCACTTCCCTTTCCGCAGCACCAGGTATCCGACCCGCGCCAGGTCCGGCGCGCGCAGATTGAGTCCGCCTCCCATATGTGGCAGTCCGTTCGGCGCACCCTTGAACCATGTTGCGACATGA
>JBDTNA010000406.1:0-3177 GCA_039933985.1 Gemmatimonadales bacterium
GAAGAGCTCACGTTCGTCGCTTTCGAGTCGTTGATCCACTGAACGCCATTTTTCTCACCAACGATTTCCAGCCGGTGAGCGAGCGCGTTGAATGTCCGAAGCGCCGCGGCAATGCCTTCACGTGACTGATCCGAACGAAACTTCTCATCCGCCACGGAGACGGCGAGCGAGGCGGCGAGAGCATTCGCGATGTTATGATCACCGAGCAGATTGATTTCGCCGCGCGACATGAGTGGCTTGCCAAGCAGGTGTAGAGTTCCCGACGCATCGTCGAACCACGCGTCGCTTTCGTCTCGCAGTGAAAAGCGGTGAGCGGTTCCAGCAATCGCCGACGTCATGTCGGAGACTCGCACATCATCCTTGTTCAAGACCCACCGTGAAGCTTGCGATGCGTTGCGGAACAGGAGCGCCTTGTCTGCGTAGTAGTCATCCGCAGTCGGATATCGATCGAGGTGATCCGGACTCAGGTTCGTCAACACTCCGACATCCGCCGCCAGACTCGGCGTATCATGAAGCTGGAATGACGACATCTCGAGAGCGATCCAGTCGGGACGCTGGTCACGCCGCGCAAAATCCGTCAATGGAGTGCCGATGTTTCCCGCATCGACTGCGTTCTCTCCAAGCCCGCGAAGAATGTGTCCAATGAGCGCCGTCGTCGTTGTTTTTCCATTGGTTCCTGTCACGGCGATCATCCGAGACTGATCCAGGTAGCCGAGAGCAATCTCGATCTCACTTACCAGAGGAACATGCGCTTCACGCGCTGCCGCCACCGGCGGCGCGGCCGGATCGATGCCCGGACTCACGACGACCTTTTCCGCGCGGGCTATGCGCGGCAGATCATGACCGCCAACGTCAACGGCTGCACCAAGATCGCGCAGCTGCCTCGCCGTGTCCTGAATGGCAGGCGCCGAGCCCGCATCCGATACGTAAACTCGCTTTCCATCGGCCAGGAGGAGCTTCGCCGCTGAGGTTCCGCTCTTTCCAAGCCCAAGGATCGCGACCTCGCCATCCCGTTGAGCCGTGCTCGTCATCTCAATTTCAGCGTACTCAAGGCGACAAACGCGCAAAGAATTCCGAGAATCCAGAATCGGACGACAACCTGGCTTTCGTCCCACCCGCCCTTCTCGAAATGGTGGTGAAGCGGCGCGAGACGAAACACCCGATGCGTTTGCGCATACTCGAGACCCTTCGTGCGCCGCAGCACCTTGAACCACACACGCTGCACGATGACCGAGATCATTTCGGCTACGAAAACGCCGCCAACGAGAAGGAGGACGAATTCGGATTTCAGGAGAATTGCGATCGCGCCCAGCGCGCCGCCAAGTGCGAGCGATCCGGTGTCACCCATGAAAACCTGAGCTGGGTGCGCGTTGTACCATAGAAATCCTATACATGCCCCCATTATCGCAGCGCAGAAAACCGTCAGCTCGCCGGCGCCGCGGAGGTAGAACACCTGGAGATAGGATGAAGCGTCGATGCGCCCGATCACGTACGCGAAGAGCGCCAGCGTCAATACAGCAATTGCCGAAAGACCAGCCGCAAGGCCATCGAGTCCATCGGTGATGTTTACCGCGTTGCTCGTGCCGGTGAGCACGAACGCAACGAACATCACATACACCCACGCGAATGTCGGAACGATCAGGATGTACTTGTAAAACGGAAGCGTCGTCGAAGCGCCGGGAAGCGTAGACAGCGGGAAATGCCAGAGGTACCAGCCGAGTGCGACGCTGATCGAGACCTGTCCGATGAGTTTGTAACTCTCGATGAGCCCGGTGTTTTTCTTACCGGCCTGTCGCTGCTTCAGCTTCAGGAAATCGTCGAAGAATCCGATGAAACCCATCCACAGCATCACGAACATCGCGATCAACACGTAGCGATTGTTCAGCTTCGCCCAGAGGATTGTGGGAATGAGCGTTGCGGCGAGAATGATGAGCCCGCCCATCGTCGGAGTTCGCCTCTTCTCCTGGTGACTGTCTGGCGTTCCTTCGCGAATAACCTGGTGCAGCCGCATGCGGCGCAGCCTGCGAATGATCAGCGGTCCGATGATGAACGAAACGAGAAGCGCGGTGACGGCAGCGCCGGCCGCTCGAAACGATATGTAGTTGAAAATGCGCAGGAATCCGAAGTCTTTGACCAGCGGAACCAGCAGATAATTGAGCACTAGGGATTGGCCCAGGTTGTTAGGTGCGGAACGAGTTGCTCCAGCTGAACCCCGCGTGACGCCTTCAATAGAATAACTGCGTCAGGCTGCATCCGTGGGACGAGGAGAGGCCACAGGCCTTCTACAGTGTCCGAGGAAACGATGCGGCCGTCCCCTCCGCCGACCCTCTCGAGCGAGCGCGCGAAGTCACCCACACCAGCGATCACGTCTGCCCCCGAGTCGAGCGCAAGCACGCTTATCTCGTCGTGGCAACGATCCGCGGCGTCGCCCAGCTCGCGCATCGTGCCGAGCACGACGACTCGCTGGCGCCCGGGCCCGACACCCTTGATGAGCTCGATCGCGGCCCGGGTTGAGCCCGGATTTGCGTTGTACGCGTCGTTGATCAGCGTCGCCTTGCCAAGCTGCTGCCATGCCGAGCGCATGCGCGGAACGGGCATCGCTTCGATACCGGCTGCGGCAACGTCGTCGGGCACGCCCGATTCGCGCGCAACAGCGATTGCGAGCATCGTGTTTCGAAGATTGTGCATGCCGCGCAATGGAGGCGTGAGCTTTACCGGGCCAAGCTCGACCGTCGCGACACCATCTGGCTGGATTTCCCATCGCGATGGCCTGACATCGCCTTCGTCGAGTCCGGCAGTGACCACTTTAATTGCACGCCCGCGAGCGGCTTCGCCAACCTCCGCCTGAGATGCAGGCGTAATTGCGACTGCCACTCCGTCGAACGCAGCCGACTCTTCCTTCAATACGCCGTCGAGATCGCCCAAACCCTCGAGGTGTTCTTCTCCAATCGATGTGACGACGGAAATTTCCGGCTGAATGATCTGGCGCAGGATCGCAACTTCGCCGGGAAGATTCGTCCCCGCTTCGACAACAGCAATCTCGCAATCCGCACCGATTGAAAGCAGCGTCAGCGGCACGCCGATACGATTGTTGAGATTGCCAGTCGTCGCGTGAACCTTTCGCGCCCGCGAAAGAGCCGCGCGAATCAGATCCTTTGTGGTCGTCTTGCCGTTGCT
>JBDTNA010000407.1:0-3166 GCA_039933985.1 Gemmatimonadales bacterium
CCGTCCGCCTCGATCGAGCTAACGGTGGCGGCGAGAGTCCGCAGGCTGGCCGCGCAACGAAGGGCAAGCCGATCGTGAACCTTATCAACGTGAGTCCGGAGACTCAGATCAAGGCGATGGTTCCGGTTCGCGAATTCACCGAGACGCAGTTCCTTCTGTTCTGCACGAAGAAGGGAACGGTGAAGAAGAGCGCACTGTCGCAATACTCGAACGTACGCACTACCGGCATCAAGGCGATCAAGATCGAGCCGGGCGATGAGCTGATCGACGTGCAGGTTACGAGTGGCACGAACGACATCGTTCTGGCCACGAAACACGGACTTTCGGTGCGGTTCCACGAGCAGGATGTGCGCGAGATGGGTCGCGACACGACCGGCGTGAAGGGAATCGAGCTTCGGGAGACCGACGCGCTTGTGGGTATGGTTGTTATCAAGCGCGAGGCGACCATCCTGGTCGTCACCGAGCGCGGTCTTGGCAAATGCTCGCATATCGACGACTATCGCGTGCAGCGGCGCGGTGGAAAAGGAATCATCACTGTGAACCGGACTGAGAAGACCGGTGACGTTGTGGGAGTGATGGAAGTGCTCCCTGAAGACGAGATCATGCTGATCACCCGGAACGGCGTAATCATCCGTTCTTCGGTGGCTCAAATCAGGGTCACAGGACGTATCGCGCAGGGGGTCCGACTCGTCAATCTTGATGACGGGGACATCCTGACTGCAGTCGCCCGCGTGATTCCTGAAGACGACGAAGGGGAGCAGGCGGGGGACGAGTCTGTCGTCCTTACTGGTGACGATTCCGGCGCCCCAGACGCCGAGTGATGGAAAACAAAGGGGTGGTAAAGCTTGGAGGAAGAGAACGGCAACGAAGTGCAGGCGCTTCGATCGGCCCTTCGCAAAGCGGAGGCCGAGCTTCAGCGTTTTCGTGACGCAGAGGAGTCGCGCAAGCATCTGGTAGAAGTCTTGAACGAGGTGATGGGAAATCTTCCGACGGAGGAGATTTTCCATTTGCTCGCGCGCCGTCTGGCCAGGGCGCTGAACCTTTCGCACGCGTCTGTGATACTTGCGAATCCCGGCGACAAGACCGGGATTGTTGCAACTGCTTTCGAGCAGCCCCATCTGCACGATCTCGAGATCGAGATCGAGAAATATCCGGAAGTTGTGTCAGCGCTGCACGGCGGCATTCCCGTGCTCATTCCCGATCTTCAGTTCTCTCCGCTGTACGCGTCGCTGCGTGAGCAGTGGGCACGTGAGGGAAGGCAGATCAACATCAGGTCGGTAATGGCGCTGCCGTTTCCGATCGACGGTGAGAAGACGGGAGTGTTTCTGCTGCGTCGGACTGTGGACACGCCGAAGTTCGATGCGGCCGATGTGCAGTTCGCCGAAACAGTGGTGAAGAGCGGTGTTGCGGCGATACAGCGCGCGCACGCGATCGAGTCGACGCGGGCCGACAATCACAGACTTGAAGCGCTCGCGCAGACCGATCCGCTCACGCAGCTGGTGAATCGTCGTGCGTTGACGATTCGGTTGGTGACGGAGATGGAGCGCGTGCGGAGATACAATGCGCCGCTGGCGATGCTGCTGCTCGATCTCGATCATTTCAAGCTGGTGAATGACACGTACGGACACCTCGCCGGCGACGATGTGTTGTTCGGTGTCGCGACACTGCTTCAGCGTGCAGTGCGAAGTGTTGATCTCGTGGCGCGCTATGGCGGGGAAGAGTTCGTCATCGTTCTTCCCGAGACCGGGAAGCAGGGCGCGATCGCGTTTGCGGAGAGAATCAGGGACAACGTCGCGACGCATCGCTACGTGATTGCTGACGGACAGGAGGTCCATCTCACGGCGAGCATTGGTGTAGCGACCTATCCGTCGCCGCAGCTCGATTCAGTCGAGGACTTATTTCGCGCAGCGGATGCTGCGCTTTATCGAGCAAAGGGGAGCGGGCGAAATCTGGTCTGCGGCTAGCGCTGGCAACATCGAAAACCACGGATCCGAGATCTCTGGAGCGTAGTTGACTGATGCGAGTGTACCTCGGATCTAGTCCCTGTGCTTCTGGCAACACGGATCCGCGGGTTTCGATTGTGATCTTCTCTCCCCTTGACGCCAGCCCCGTGCGGGCGTTCCGTCAGAGTATGACAATCCCACGGACATTTGCTGTACTGCTCACGCTGACTGCCTGCGTTGAATCCGCACCAAAAGCTGGGCCCGCCGACAGCACAACAGCTGCGCGCACGGGACCGGTCGTTACGTCGGCGCGCGTGAATCAGGGCACGTATGGAATGGCGTCGAAGGTGAAATGGACGCTCTCGCCAGACAGCTCCGCGATCATCGCGGTCGTCGATCCAGCAGGCGTCGAGAACGAAGCCATTCCGAACGGATTCTTCTATGGTAGTGAATCGCGAAACTTCCAGACTCGAATGGACAGCGTCTGGGATGTCGCGCCGTCGCCCGATTGGGGAACGATCGCATTCGCGCGCGCCTACGTTTTCAATCCCGGCGGAGAAGACAGCATTCCTCCATCGATGTATCTCGACGCGTCCCGAAGAACCGGAATAGATACGGCCACGATACGCACGGGCTCGTTTGCGTCGAGTGGAATGTCGATGGCGAGAGCAATCGCTCAGCCTGGCATCGTGCGCGTTCCTGCCGATGGAAGAGCGATTGGTGCGAGTGACGATGCCGTTCCGAAAATGTTTCCGGTGGCACTTGGATGGCGCGTGAAGTGGACGCCGGACGGAAACACGATTGCGCTTGGCAACAGTCCGGCGAAGGTGCAGGACAACGAGGGCTCTTCGACGTGGGCCGCGCTCGATCCGAAAACCGGGGCGCTGCATGGAACTCTACCGGCGGAAGCCCAGCTTGTACTTCCGAGATGGGTGGATGGTCCGGTGCTCGATATCTCGACGGCAATCGATATGCAGGGAGCGCGTCCGGTGCGAGTGAAGAATGGCAACCGGTCATTCGTCATCGAGAGCTCGCGCGGAGTGATCACTGCGCGTGAGACAACATCAGGTGTCGATTCGACGTCGCGCACTTTCACGATCGGATCAGGGAAAGTTCTCGCCGCTACAAGAGGCGGGCGATACATCCTGGCGCTGGCACCGCGATCTCCTGCGGTGGCGAATGAGGTTCCGGTCGAAGCGGTTGTCTATGTGGTGGGCTGGTAG
>JBDTNA010000408.1:0-3164 GCA_039933985.1 Gemmatimonadales bacterium
TCAAGCGACTGAACGAAGGCTACATCGCATTCCTCGAGAAGCACGGTTTCAACTCGCTCGATGATTTCCGCGGATCTCGTCGTGACCGCGTCGTTCTGCAGAGCAAGATCAGACGGCCCGAGTCGGCGGACTATGCCGGCGGGTACGAGCAGGTCGAAGGCTACGCCGCGCCGGCCGAGGCCGAAACTGCGCAGGCTGTGCAGTAGATGACGGCAATCCACAGCGAAAAGGCGACCGAAGTTCGCAGCCCGGAGTCAGCAGTCGGCAGTGTGGAGTCCGCAGTCGGCGTTTCCATGCCGCCGAGCGATCATGCGCCGCGGCCCTATTCGGGACCCTCGCGCGAAGAAGTTCTGGCGACCCGCCAGCAGTACGCGAATCCGGCGATCTTCATGATGTACAAGGAACCGATCATGATCGTCGAAGGCCACATGCAGTGGCTGTTCGACGAAACGGGCAAGCGGTACCTGGACATGCTTGCAGGGATAGTCACAGTTTCCTGTGGGCACTGCCATCCGAAGGTGACGAAAGCAATTCGCGATCAGGTCGACACCCTTCAGCACTCGACTACGATCTATCTCCATCCGGGAATGCCGGCGATGGCGAAAAAGCTTGCGTCGAAGATGCCTAAGGGGCTGGATGTCACGTACTTCGTGAATTCCGGCAGTGAGGCAAACGATCTGGCGATTCAGATCGCGCGGACGTTCACGGGCAACAGCGACGTGATCGCATTGCGGAATGCGTATCACGGCGCCTCGCCCTTCAGCAACACGCTGACGTCGCACAGCACGTGGAAATATCCAGTGAATCCAAGCGGTGGAATTCATCACGCGATGAATCCCGATCCTTATCGTTCGCCGTTTTCCGGCACGCCGGAAGAGATCGCGACGAAGAGCGCGGCAGATATAAGGGAGCTCATACGATTTTCAACGCCCGGCAAAGTTGCTGCCTTCATTGCCGAGCCCATACAGGGCGTCGGCGGTACGACGTATGGCGCGAAGAATTACCTGAGGGAAGCGTACGCTGTGATCCGCGAGCACGGAGGCCTGTGCATCGCCGATGAAGTGCAGACGGGATTCGGAAGGACAGGCGATCACTACTGGGGCTTTCAGAACTTCGACGTCATACCCGACATGGTGGTGATGGCAAAGGGGATCGGAAACGGAGTTCCTCTCGCGGCGGTGACGACGACAGCGGAGATCGCGCAGGCGCTGACCAACCGGATTCACTTCAACACGTTCGGTGGGAATCCGGTGTGCATGGCGGCGGGCTCAGCGGTTCTCGACGTGATCGACGAGGACGGACTTCAGGAGAACTCCCGTGTCGTCGGTGCTCAATTGAAGGCCGGACTGAAGAGACTGATGTCCAATCACAAGCTCGTTGGGGACGTGCGCGGAATGGGCCTGATGCTCGGCATGGAGCTGGTGCGCGATCGTTCAACCAAGGAGCCGGCGAAAGCGGAGACCCTCGCTCTACTGGAGTACGCCCGTGAAAGCGGCGTGCTTCTCGGCAAGGGCGGCATCGACGGCAACGTGATCCGCATCAAACCGCCGATGTGCATCACGACCGAGGATGCTGATTTCGCGGTCGACGTTCTGGATCGTGCGCTTGGCGCAGTCGAGTCCGGCTAAAGGCAAAAGTCAAAAACTTTTTTTGGTTTGTTTTTGACAACGACATTGAGCAAGTGGAGCTGAATTGAAATTCGATACGATCGTAAAGGGTGGCAACGTCGTTACTCCTCAGGGTACCACCGTCACTGACGTTGGAATATCAGGCGAGAAGATTTCCGCGATTGGGGCCGACCTGCAGCCCTCACCGGATACGAAAGTCATCGACGCCAGGGGACACCACGTCATACCGGGAGTGCTCGATGTCCACGTCCACCTCGAGCTGCCTTTCATGGGCGCGGTATCGGCAGACGATTATCGAACCGGGACACGCGCCGGTGCGCGCGGTGGAGTCACCACTGTGATCGATTTCGCGATTCCCTACGCCGGGGATTCACTCAGCGACGCCGCTGACAAATGGATGGCACGCGCCAATGGAAAGGCGCTGATCGACTACACGTTCCACATCTGCATCACGCGCTGGAACGAGCACAAGGACCAGATCAAAGGCATGGTCGATCGGGGATTCAGCACCTTCAAGGAGTTCATGATCTACGAGTCCGAAGGGTGGCAATCCGACGACCGCGCGCTATTCGGCACGCTCGAGAAGATGAAAGAGTACGGGACGATGCTGCTCGTACATGCGGAGTCCTCACGCGTTCTCGACGAGCTCATCGAACGGCATCACACTCCTGAACTGATGAAGCAGTACGGCGCACGACTGCACCGGATGACGCGACCGAACTTCATCGAAGCCGAAGCGATTCAACGGGTCGTGACGTGGAGCGAGGTTACCGGCGGGCAGCTCTACATCGTTCACATGTCGACCGCTGAGGGAACCGATATAGTCAAGCGGGCGCAGAGTCGCGGAGTGCCAGTCCTTGCTGAGACGTGCGCACAATACCTCGTTCTCGACGACACCGTGTTCGACCGGGAAGACGGGCATTTGTTCGCGTGCTGCCCTCAGCTCAAGACACCGAAGGATTCCGCGCGACTGTGGCAGGGATTGAAGGACGGCGAAGTCTCCGTCGTCTCGACCGACACGTGCACGTTCAGCCGCGAGCAGAAAGCGATGTGGAACGGCGACTGGACGAAGATTCCGATGGGCATGCCGGGACTCGAAACACTTCTGCCGATCACCTATACCCATGGCGTTTTGAAGAACCGGCTGACGCTCGACGAAATGGTGCAGAAGCTGTCCATGAACCCCGCGAAGATCATGGGATTGTACCCGCGAAAGGGCGCGATCGAAGTTGGGGCAGACGCGGATCTCGCGATCATTCATCCGACCGAAACGATGAAGGTCGATTGCGATACGATGGAGACAAATGCCGACTGGTCTCCGTTCCAGGGATGGGACCTTGCGGGATTCTCGCGCACGACCCTTTCCCGCGGCGACGTCATAGTGGACAACTACGCGGTCGTAGGCACGGAAGGGCGGGGGAAGTGGCTTTCCCGTACTACCGCCGGACTTCAGTAACTCAAGCATCACCACGCCCGAAGCGATGAAAGGAATGTCGCTGGAGCGGAAACTTCCCCTTCTAATGACGGGGGTGCTTC
>JBDTNA010000409.1:0-3161 GCA_039933985.1 Gemmatimonadales bacterium
TTCCTCAAGATCAGAGCAGCTTTTCCCGGTATTACCGGATGAACCTAAAAAAACAAAGATTTCTTGACATGTGATGCCTCTCAATCGCGGACGCATCCCGAACCTGCATCTGGTTCTCAAATCCGCGTGATCCGTGCTGTTATCCGCTCCAATCGCCTTATAACGCAGTTGGCAGTTGCGGTTGACCTTATGGACTCCCGTGAACCGGGGCTGCGATGATAGCGGCCGCGTTGACCCTGCCCTAGTTTCACAACACCTCCTCAACAAAAACTCAATGCACCGCATCTTCAAGACAGCATTCGCAATTGCAGCACTCGCTCTGCCGGCAACGAGCAACGCCCAGGCAAAACCAATCGACTGGGATGCTCTCGCCAGGGAAGGTCAAGGAATTCTTAGCGACTATCTCAAGATCAACACGACGAATCCGCCCGGAAACGAGATTCTCGCCGCGCGATTCCTCAAGAACATCCTCGACAAGGAAGGCATCCCGGCGCAGATACTCGACACCGCCGAGCTCGGCGGCACGCATGCGAACCTTTATGCGCGGCTGAAGGGCAACGGGTCGAAGAAAGCGATCGTTCTTCTGCACCACATGGATGTCGTTCCCGCAACTCCGTCGCAGTGGAGCGTTGACCCATTCTCGGGCGCGGTGAAGGACGGCTACATCTGGGGGCGCGGCGCGATCGACATGAAGGGCGAGGCTGTCGCGCATCTCATGGCGATGCTCGCGATCAAGAGATCGGGC
The DNA here is from genome assembly GCA_039933985.1 of Gemmatimonadales bacterium. Classification (GTDB taxonomy): domain Bacteria; phylum Gemmatimonadota; class Gemmatimonadetes; order Gemmatimonadales; family Gemmatimonadaceae; genus UBA4720. The sequence goes on from JBDTNA010000409.1 coordinate 746, forward strand.
ATGAAGCTGAACAGGGACATCGTATTCATCGCGAACGCCGACGAAGAGTTCACGTCAACAGGCGGATTTGCGTTCGTCAACAATCACGCTGATCTGCTCAAGGACGTCGAGTATCTCATCACCGAAGCAACCGAGAACTCGGTTGTAGACGGAAAGGTCAGATACTTCGCGGTTGGCGTGGCCGAGAAGCGGACGTTCTGGCAGCGGTTGCGCGTGAAGGGTGTGCCGTCGCATGGATCTCGTCCCACCAGGAACAATCCTGTTCCCCGCCTCGTGGCTGCTCTCGACAAGATTGCCAGGTACGAAACTCCGCTTCACGTAACGCCCGGCGTGCAGAAATTCTTCCGCGACATCTCGAGACTCTATCCTGAGCCTAAAAAGTCGTGGCTCGCCGACGTCACGAAAGGGTTGGAGAATCCCGAAGCACGCGCGTGGATTCTCAGCGACGTGTACTGGAATGCGTATCTCCGCAACACGATCTCCGTCACGGGACTCAGCGGGTCGAGCAAGGTCAACGTGATTCCGCCTGAAGCAACGGCCGAGATCGACATCCGCCTTCTTCCCGACACGGATCCGGCGCAGATGCTTGCTGCACTACAGGGCATCGTCGGTGATACCGCCGTTCATTGGGAGACTATTCTTCCGCCAAAGACACCACTCGAAAGTCCAATCGATACCGATTTGTTCAGGGCGATAGAGCGAGCGGCGAAGGAGAGAGAGCCGACCGCGTTCGTTACCACTCCGATGCAGACCGGCGCGACCGACAGACCTACCTATAGAAAGCTGGGGATCGTCACATACGCCATCGATCCGTTCAAGACCGAGCAGGCCGAGCGCCAGATGGGTGTGCATGGCAACAATGAGCGGCTTTCGATCGAGAATGTCGGGTTCGGCCTGAAATTTGTCTACGACATACTCCGCTACGTGCAGTAGGCTTCAGCGAGCCTTGATCGCAGCTTCAAGTGCGGGGTCTCTTCCCTTCGAGTAATCGGCGAAAGACATAGGCGCAGGAATCTGAGGGGCGATCATGTCACGCTTGTCCCGCGAGTCCAGATACTGATGCCAGAGGGTCGAGACCCTGAAGGTGACTTTGCTGTTAGGGAGGACAATGCGGTAAGAATCGCCGAAGGCATTTCCTTTCGACGCCGTCGGCTCTCCCACAAAGATCGCATTCGTGTACTTCTGCATTTCCGTGACGAGCATTTGCGCGGCTGACCAGGTTCTGCGGCCGGTCAGGACGAACAACTTTCCCTTGACGTCGTACTTCGATTTGATGAGCGGCAGAAAGATCTGCTTGTTGAATCCGCCGTTGCCACCGCCGTTCAGCCTGAGATCGAGCACGAGCCGATCGGCGCCGGCAGAATCCGCAGCGTCAATCGCACGCCGGATGAAGACACCAAGGGAGTCGTCCGATTTCTGCTGAATCGTGTTGATCTGAATCAGCATTGTCTTGTCAGCCACCAGATATCGATACCAGTACAGATCGAGCGGATCGCTCAACCAGAGTGGCGTTGAAGCGTGATCGCGGGCGTCGACCCATCCGCGGCGAGCATTCCAGCTCTTGTCAGCATCTCCCGTCAACATTGGGAATAGCCCCGCCGCACCGAGCATCGTTGTCCTGCGTTTGCCTCCCTGCTCTGTAACCAGCCGGATCTTGTTCATGTCGCGCGTGATTCCGGTCGCGTGAAGTATCTCGGGCATCGCGAGGAAAAACGGCATGAACGCACGAATTCCCATCTCGTTGTCATGGCTGACGAGTGGGCGCACGAGTGCGATCGCCGAGTCAATTGGCATGTCGCCGATCTCGACGACGCGCGCACCGATGAGATTTGCACGAGCGGAGTCGGCGGCGCGGACGATGAGTCCATCCTCGAACCAGTAGAGCGCAATGGGGAGCGAGTGGAACGCGATGACACTGTCGCGCCATGGACCAACATTGGAATGGCCGTCTCCGATCATCGCCGCCACCCTTTGCAGCTCGACGATTACCTGGTGTCGCGACAGCGAAGGAAGTCGCGAGTCGATTGAACGAAACGCGCTGTCAAACTGTGCCTGCGATTTTTCATGAAAAAGATTTGCGTGCCGTTTGGGCATCTCGGCTTTGAGGAAAGCGAGATCCTCGTGCCAGCGCATGACTTCAGCGCTATCGAGAGTCGCCGGCGACTGCGCAGCGGCGGGAGATGCAAACAGGACTGCGGCGGCGAAAGTAATGACGATTGACAGACGCACGTATGACCCGGATGGAGATTCGACTCATCTGACAATTCGTCGCGCCCGAAGGTTTGGACTTCGTCCTTCGGTGCCGCGATTTGACGCTGACGTCCCTAGCTTTTGTGGCGGAAGGTGATTCTGCCGCGAGTAAGGTCGTAAGGCGAGACTTCGAGGGTCACGCGGTCGCCTGCAAGCACGCGGATTC
>JBDTNA010000410.1:0-3158 GCA_039933985.1 Gemmatimonadales bacterium
CCCGACGGGCAGTCACTCGGACGCATGAGCGTCGAGGCTACCTGAGGTGCCGGCATCGATGTTTCTCCCAGCTTGGGGGCATTCATAATCATTTCGGGCGAGACAATGGTCGCATCTATCACGCGGCGGTGCAATAGCCGCGAAGGACTCGCGTCATTTAGCGCGGAATAGCCATACGGCCGTTCGAATTGACACGCCGCGCCCAATCACGCCACTTTCCGCGGATGATTCGCAAATTCGCGACTTCGATCGCACTTGTTACGGCTGCTTGCGCGCATCCGACCGTCACCTCGTCAGGCCGCACCGAAGCTGATGTCTCACGGCAAACTTTAATAGGCCGAGCGTCACCGGGAGCGTTTACTGCGCTGACAATGCAGGACTCAGCGTGGGTTGAAGCAACACTCGCGTCGATGTCGCCCCGCGAACGCGTAGCGCAGCTCATCATGCCGTGGGTTCCCGGCGAATACGCCGCTGTCGGATCGCCGGAATATGAGCAGGTGCGCGGCTGGGTCGAAGCCGACAAAGTTGGCGGACTGGTTCTTTCGATTGGACTCCCTCACAGCTATGCTGCAAAGCTCAACCACATGCAGCGACTGGCGAGAATTCCGCTCCTGATCACATCGGACATGGAGAATGGAACAGGAATGCGCCTCGGCGGATCGTACGCCCTTCCCTCGATGCTGCCACAGGGGGGCGGTACAGTATTTCCTCCGGTAATGGCGCTGGGCGCAACGCGATCAGAGGATCTCGCATTCAAGCTTGGCCAGGTGCTCGGCGCCGAAGCACGCGCGGTTGGCGTTCACATGGTGTTCGGGCCCGTGCTCGACGTGAATGCGAATCCGTTGAATCCTGTCATCAACACGCGATCGTTCGGCGAAGAGCCTAAGCTCGTGTCGCGTCTTGCGGGCGCTTACATAAGAGGTGCACGAGAGAATGGTCTCATGACAACGGGAAAACATTTTCCGGGTCATGGCGACACAGATACCGATTCGCATCTCAATCTTCCAACGATACACGCTGACCGCGCGCACCTCGACGCGGTGGATCTTCCACCATTCCGCGCCGCGGTGGGCGACGGTATCGATGCAATCATGACCGCGCACATCGCTGTAACAGGAATTCTTGGCGACAGCGCTCCGCCGGCAACGCTGGCTCCGTACTTCATGACGGACGTCCTGCGAAAGGACATGGGATTCAAGGGCCTGCTCGTGACCGATGCGATGACGATGGGCGGCGTCGCCAACAGGTATGGCGGAACGGAGCCTCTCATTCTCGCCGTCCAGGCAGGCGCCGACATACTCCTGATGCCGCACAATGTCACGGAAGCCGTCAATACAATCGTTGGCGCGATTGGAAACGGCCGGCTGACTCAATCGAGAATCGATCAATCGGTTCGCCGGTTGCTTCGGATAAAGGCGCAGGCCGGTCTCAGAACCGGACGACTGGTGGACCTCGATGCGATCGACACCATCGTCAACACACCGGCTCGCTCATCGATCGCGCGGGACGTTGCGGAGAAATCGATCACGCTTGCACGCGATGTTCGGTCTCTCGTTCCGGTAAATCGGGCCGGCAAGCGCGTTCTGTCGATTGCGTATGCGGACGCCGGTGACATGGTTGCGGGAAGAATTTTCAATCTGGAGCTGCGTCAGAGAGGATTTGCGGTGAGCCCGGTCTTCGTTGACGTGCGCACGACTCAACCGGAGCTCGATGCGTTGCGCGTTCGCGCCGATTCCGTGGATTTGATCATCGCGTCGGCCTACGTGTTTCCGCGCGATGGGCGCGGAGCGATCAATAGCGAGGGCGGCTACTCGGCTTTCGTCGAGCAGCTGGCGAAAGCAAACAAGAATCTCATCGCCGTTTCGTTCGGCAGTCCGTATCTGGTCGCAGCGTACTCATCGGTACCCGCATACCTGCTGGCGTGGGGCGGCGCACCGGTCTCTCAGCGAGCGGCTGCCGCTGCGCTACTCGGAGAGATCCCAATATCGGGCCGGCTGCCGATATCGATTCCGCCGTGGTTCAAATCAGGCGATGGACTGGATCGCGCGGCATCGGCGGCTCGACCACCGCAATGAAAGCAATAGTATCCGCGGCGACTGTTGCCCTACTGATCGTCGCCTGTACGCCGCAGACTACAGATATGCCATCGCCGGTTCGGACAACGACGCCTCCAACGCTCGTGCGATCAACCCCCGTTGAAGCAGGAATGCGTGATGACCTCAACACGACACTCGATTCCATTATGAAAGTCGCCGTGGCGGAGCACGTGGCTCCCGGCGCCGCCATCGCGGTCGGAAGATACGGACGCATAGTTCACATCAAGGGATATGGTCGCCTCGACACTGCGCAAACCTCGGCTGCGGTGGACGAGAACTCGATGTACGACATGGCGTCGCTCACCAAAGTCATCGCGACCACTACAGCGACGATGATGCTCGAGGAGCAGGGCCTGATCGATCTGGATCGCACCGTTGCCAGCTACCTGCCCGAATTCAACTCTCCCGACAAGGCGACGATAACACTGCGCCATCTGATAACACACACGGGCGGCCTTGAAGCGTTCGCCGCGCTGTACAAGGAATTCAAGGGTCGTGATCAGTATCTCGCGCAAATCAGCGCGCGCCCGGCGAAGTCCCTACCCGGCGTTGCGATGATCTACAGCGACTGGGACATGATCCTCACTCAGCTGATTATCGAAAAAATTACAGGGCAGCCTCTCGACCGTTTCGTAGCGGAGAAAATCTTTGCGCCGCTCGGAATGACGAGCACAATGTTCACTCCTGACAGCGCAACCTATTTTGACCGGATCGCTCCGACCGAAATCGACACGGCGCGCGGAGGTCTCGTGCGCGCAAAGGTTCACGATGAAAACGCGTGGGCGATGGGCGGAGTCGCGGGTCACGCCGGACTATTCTCATCCGCGCGGGATTTGACGATCTTTGCGCAGATGCTGTTGAACGGCGGCGAATACAACGGAGTCCGAATCGTGAAGCCCTCGACGGTTGCGCGCTGGACGTCGCCTCAGGGCCGCATCTCGAGCCGCGCACTTGGCTGGGACACGCCGTCGAAGAATTCCAGCTCGGGGAACTACTTCTCTCCCCGAAGCTTTGGGCACACTGGATTTACCGGCACGTCGATCTGGATCGATCCGGAAAGAG
>JBDTNA010000411.1:0-3130 GCA_039933985.1 Gemmatimonadales bacterium
ATTCCGACGGACAGCACGACCCCGCATTCGCTCCGTCGATAGTCGCTGCGCTGAGCACGAGTCACATCGCGATCGGCACGCGCGATCTGACCGGCGAGCAGATGCCGAAGCACAGGCGTGTCGCGAACTTTCTCTCGAGTGCCGCGACGAGACTCGTGTCAGGCGGCGCGGTGCATGATAGCCAGTCCGGCTTCCGCGCGATCCGCCGCGAAGTTCTCGAAGAGATCAAGGCGACCGGCGACCGCTACGAGTACGAGACCGATTTCATCATTCGCGCGGCGCATGCCGGGTTCACAATCACGAACGTTCCGATCTCCACGATTTACGGACCGCGCAGCTACTTCAGAGAGTTCCATGATGCGATGCGAGTGATCGGTGTTCTGTGGGGTCACAGGGGCGGCATCTTCACAAAGCACGTGCCAAGGCACGTGTCAGCACAGGTGGTGGATAAGTAATGCGGCTTCTCTGCACAAACGATGATGGTATTCTCGCTCACGGATTGAAGTGTCTTGTTGCAGCAGCTGAACCGCTTGGTGAGGTGACGGTCGTGGCACCCGATCGCGAGCAGAGCGCAACAAGCCATTCGCTCACCCTTCATCACCCGGTGCGGCCGATTCAGCGGGGCGAACGCCGCTGGCAGGTCGATGGAACGCCGACAGATTGCGTGATGCTTGCGTGCGAAGTGCTGATGCCCGAGCGGCCCGATTTCGTCCTTAGCGGAATCAACCACGGGCAGAACATGGGAGAGGACGTTCTGTATTCCGGAACCGTCGCCGCGGCGATGGAAGGAATCTCGATCGGAATTCCATCGATCGCGATTTCATTCGCCGGTGGCGACCTGCGCGCCGACGTCAGCATGCTCGACGATCAGATCGAGCCACTCACTGAGCTGCTCCGCCAGCTGATATCGCTTCCTGCCTTTCCGCCCGACACGCTGCTCAACATCAATCTTCCTCCAAGTCCGGGGAAGGAAATCAAAGGCGTTCGGCTGACCCGGCTTGGCAAGCGCGTCTATTCAGATTCGATCAAGCGAATGCAGGATCCATGGGGTCGTCCCATCTACTGGATCGGCGGTGGATCGATCGAGTGGTCAGGACCGCCGAACTCCGACTTCAGGGCAATCGAGGAAGGATTCATTTCCGTCACACCGCTGCATCTCGACGTCACGCATCATGCGATTCTCGACGCGCCGGAGACCTGGTGGCTGGACAAGTAGACCATCAGGAATTTCGTGGGCCTCGCAGAAGACTGGTCGAGCAGCTTCAGGACCAGGGGCTGCGCGATCTCTCCGTGTTGAATGCGATCGCCGAAACACCGCGGCACCTTTTCGTGCCGACCGGTGTTCGGCATCGCGCGTACGAAGATTCCGCGCTTCCGATAGGAAATGGCCAGACGATCTCTCAGCCGTCGGTTCACGCCCGGTATCTTCAGCTCTTGAAGCTGACCGGCAAAGAAAAGGTGCTCGAGATAGGAACGGGTTCGGGATACCAGACGGCGCTGCTGTCGCGGCTCGCGTCGCAGGTGTTCTCGATCGAGCGCATCGCGCCGTTGCTGGACAAGGCAAGGGAAGTCCTAAAGCAAATGGGCGCCAGCAACATCTCCTTAATGCTCGGTGACGGAACCCTCGGCTGGCGGCAATTTGCTCCCTTCGATGCGATTCTGGTTGGAGCAGCAGCGCCGGACATTCCGGAAGCGTATGTCGAACAGCTCGCGGAGGGCGGAAGGCTGCTGATTCCACTCGGAGACAGAGACGAGCAAATCCTGCATCTCTTCACGAAAAAGGGGGCCGAGCTCGAGAGGCAGGACATCGCGCCGGTGCGTTTTGTCCCGTTGCTTGGCAAACACAGCTGGGAGTCGTGATGACGTATATGTCCGACGGGAAGGGAAACAGTCGGAAATATCCCCCGTTTGCCGTCCCCACTGGATCTCCTGAAGTTCCGTCAATTGGCGAGTTCCTCGATGAGCTTCCGTCGATCACCGAGTTTCTCGCCGCGGAAGTCTCAGTTGAGCCGATAGAAACACACATCGTGGAAGAGCTGCCGGCGATAGATCGATTCGCTCCGGACCAGTACGACGCAGCTGGATGGGCAATCTCAGATTGGCAATCGTTCGATTGGTCCAGCCTCGGCTCGCTGGCACCGCGAACTCAGCACGCCGCTGCTGAAGCGGACTGGAAGTCGACGGAATGGGCGCCAGAAGATGACGACGTGTACGGAGCGACTGAGGATGCTTACGAATTCAGCAGCTCCGACACGGGCGCAAACGAAGTTGCGGCGGCGCTGAATGAGATTGCGGAGCGCATTCGCTCGGGCGAGCTGGCGATCGACAAGTTTGACGGAATTCCGCCTGAGGCCGTAATAGCCGCAGCGCTTGCGGCACTTCTCAAGATGCGCCGTTGATCCTGTGCCGGCCGCCCACTTCGAAGTTACGGGAAGAGTTCAGGGGGTCGGGTTCAGGTGGTTCGTCAGAGTTGCGGCTCGCCGGCTGCAGCTGGCCGGGTGGGTAATGAATCGTCGGGATGGGAGCGTCGAGATCGCGGCGGAGGGTCCTCAGGAAAAGCTCGATCAGCTGAGGCGACAGCTCGCGCGCGGGCCGGACGGCGCGTTCGTCGAAGCGGTGAAAGATCTCGAGCCGTTGCAGGAGGGGCACGAGTTTCCGTTCGCAATGCGTAAGTAGTAGTCGAAGATTGGCAGTTCAGCGTGTGGCGTTGCGATTTATCGGCACCATTTTGTGGCATTGGCGCATATGGACCAGCAGAGATTACGGCAGACAATTACCGGTTGTGCAGAGGCCAACGTGATCAAGAGGGACAAGCGATTGAGATGCCCAGAATGAATTACAATCCCCTTTGTCGGTGAGACCACGCAGAAAGCGGATCGAAAAAGGCGTGGACCTCGAACGCTGGGACCATCTGTTTCGCGTTCCGATAAGACAAGAGGACGTCAAGCGGTTTACAGATTTAGAATCGGTTGACTACCCGGTGGGGATCGACTCCTTGCGGCGCCGTCGATATTTCGTCGAAGACGTCAGTGTCACCGGAGCAGCGCCGAAGAGCTTTATTCGCGTCTACGAGCATGGTCGCTCGCAGGTAGAGTTCCCGCTAAGGTGGCCGGCTTACATCGCTAAAGTG